>CAMTNN010000073.1 GCA_947073895.1 uncultured cyanobacterium | reverse complement strand
ATATTTCCAATGTTAAAACTCTTATTGCACAAATTGACGAGAACAGCGTTTCTGCTAACAACGCAATATTTTCAAGCATTACAGACAGATTGGCAATGTTTGAAAACAACCTTAGAGTATCACTTGATAATCAGGAGAAAAATGTTGCAACATCTTCTATCAAGCTGATTGAGCAAGTTGAAAATATTAAAAACTTATCGGGTGTTCTTGATTATAAAATGGATTCAACTGTCGTCGAGACAGGAAACTTAAAAAGAGAGTTATCAGCTTTAAAAGAAGCTGTTGAAGCGGTTTTAGCGCTTGACTTTGTTAATACAGTAAAAGACTTGAGAGTTGATTTATATGCTTCTAAACAGGAGCTTATGAATACTGTTGAAAACACAGGTACAGAGCTTTCTGAAAAAATTACAAATGATTTATACGGCAAATATGAATTATTGATTAGTAAACTGGATTCTGTAGAAGATGAGTTTAAAAAGACTCAAACAGACTCTCTGTCAAGCTTGCAGAGCATGCTGGAAAAGATTGCATCATCTATAGTTGATGTGCTTTCTTATGTAGGAGAGCACAGCGTTACAAGCAGCAGCAATGTTGACGGTAAGATTGATGAAATTTCCAACATCGTTAGAGAAAACAGCTTAAACTATATAGAAGGTGTAAGAGAAGTTGTTGATGTTTTAAGAATTTCTATTGAAAACAGTTTAAAGAGCATTGAAGACAATACTTCTACAAGATTGGACGAAGTAAAAAAATCAATTTCCGAAAACTCGGAAGATTTGAAAAAAGATATAAAATACTCGTACTCAAAGCTTCTTGAAATTCAGGATTCTTATAAAGAAATCAAAGAATTATTGAGCTTGAACAACATTAACTCTTCTGACAAATTCGACGGAATTGTCGCTTCTACAGAAGGAATTAAGTCTGATTTTGCATCTCAAATCGTTTCTTTAAAAGGAACTTTGCTTGATAAAATTTCAGAATTCAAACAAGAATTTACCTGTGCAAACGCAGACAAAGTAAGTGAATTAAAATTTGCAATCGAAAATCTTTACAGCAGAAATGCCCAGGAAATATCTGATATTCTAAATGAATTAAAAGAACAGCTCGGAGGATTTTCAACTGATGATAATAATTCAAGAGCAGCTGTTTTAGCAAAAATTCTTGACAATTTTGTAGCATTAAAAAGCTTCATGTCAACTCTTAATGACAAAACAGCCGAAAACGTTAGCAAATAGGTTGATGTTATACTTGAAGATTTTGCTAATGTTAAAGCAATTTTAGACAGGCTTGATGAAAATGTTGACGGAGACATGACCAGACAGCTTTCTATTATTGAAAGCAACTTTGAATCATTGGTTTCTCAAATCACAATTCTATTCGACAAGTCAGACAGAGCACTAACTGAAAAAATTAACGAAGAATTTGCAAAAATTTCATTACAAATGCAAGATTCTGTTTCTGAAAAACTTGAAACTTACAAACTAAAGATAGAAGAGACATTTGATAAGCTTCAAAATAAAACAATTGAACAATCTGATTACCTAAAAAACAGAATTTCAGATTTAAATACAGCAATGAAATCTGTTTGGGAAGAACAGAGTGAAAACAATTACAAACAAATTGAAGAAATGACCGCAATTTTAAAAGGTGTACTTGATGAAAATATTAAGCTCACTGCGGTTGATTATGCTTCTTTTAAAGAAAATCTTGCAGAATTTGCAAAGAATATAGAAACAAACAATAGTGTTCTAACTCAGGATTTAAAAGCTCAGCTTGATGATATTACAAAATATATTGATTCGGTTCTTGATATTCAAGCACAGGAGCTAGAGTCTCGTCATGAAGAACTTCTTGCAAAAGACACTGAAATTTTATCAAATCAAAATACTCTTTCTGAAAAATTTTCAGAAATATTTGACAGACAGACACAAATAATGTCTAATTCTGAAGCTAAGTCAAATGAATTAAACGCAACCTTAGCAACAAACCAAACCGAAACATTAAAAACAATGGCTGAACTAAGTGTTGTCACCGCAGAACAAATTGAAGAAATTAAAACAGAAACAATGACTGCAATTGACACAATGCAGGAAAATGCAAAGAGCCAATTTGATGTATTGCAGGCAACACATGACGATATTATCAGCAAATTCAACGATTTGAATTCAAAAGCAGAAAAGCGCTGGGAAAACTTAAACCAAAATACAGCAGCCGCGGCTTCAAAACAATTTGAACTTACTCAAGCCGGAAATGATGCTGAAATAAAAATGCTTGAGGATATTAAAGCCGCTATAAATGAAACTATTGGCTACTCAAAAAATTCTCAAGAGGCTAATAATACCGAAATTCAAACTTTAAATGATATAAAATCTATCACAGATGAGCATTTGAACTTTGCCAGAATTTCCCAAACTGATACTTTGCAAGCAATTGATGATACAAAAGCTCTGATTGAAGAGCAGCTTGGAATGTCAGATGAAATTAAAGCTGATATTAACTCACTTTCACAAATTTGTGCTGCAAATAACAGTTTGGTTACCAAGTTTGAAAACTTAGCAGCTGAAAGACATGAAGGAGTTATTGTAAAAGCTGAAAACATCTTAAATACAGTTAATAATATTAAAGTAACAGCAGAAAGTACATCTGAAATTACGACTTCAACAAGAAGTGATATCGCAGATTTGGCAAAACTTGTCAGTGATAATAAAACTCTTTTAGGCCACCTTGATACATCTTTGTCTAACAGTGTTAATGCTCTTAATACATTGACTGCAGAAATTTCAGCGGGTGAGCTTCAAACTCTTGATTCTTATGTAAATCATCTTCTTGAACAAATTGAAGACGAAAAACAAAACGTTAAAATTTGCAAAGACCTAATCGTTGAATTTACAAAGAAAGAACTTGATATAATTTCTAAGAATATAGAAAAAGAAACTGATATTATTATTGGGGACTTAGTTGAACAGTTTGATTTGTTAAAACAATCCCAGCGTGATGATATTATTGATTTGACTGCTAAAATTGAAGAAATTGTAAGTTCTCAAGTTTATAACAATATTGAAGACTTAAAATCATACCTGGATATTAAGACTGATTCATCCATCCTTTCAGAGAAATTAGACAATCTAAAATTAGATATGTTAGCTTCTGTTGACGATATTATCAGAAATGTAAACAGAATGCTCGAATCAAGCGTATTTAATAAAGAAATCAATGAGTTTAGAACAGCTGTTGATGTATTAGTGTCTAATACTGCTGATGATTTGAATACAAAAATAACAGATTTTGTACAACAGAACATTAATGATTCAACAGGTAAAATAGAAGAAAAACTTGCACTGTTTGATAAGAAATTTATTGATACTCTTGTTGATAAATATGAAGAAATAAAATTAATTGCAAATCAATCACAAGATTCGTTTAGTGCAATTAAAGGCTCTTTAAATGATATTCTTTCACGATTCAATGATGTTAAAGAAAGCACTAACAGCAAAATTGATAAATTAATCGAATCTGTTGATAATGCTAATAGTGTAACTTCAAGCGAACTTCAACAATTAAATAACGCATTTGAAAATCTTCGTTCACAGATTTCTAACAAATCTTTTGACGAAGCATTTCAAGCATCTATTAATAAACAAATTGCAAGCTTAGAAGAACTTATCAGCGAGCAAATGGGTTATGTTGAAGATATCAGTGACCTTTGTTCCATGAATCTTCCTGAAGTTGCAGAATTAAATACATTGGTAAAACACTCTGTACTAACTTCTTTAAACGATTTATCAGTTAAATTTGATTTACAGGATATTGAAGGAACATTAGAAAACGAATTAAAGCAGCTTAAAACAGATCTTATAACTCAGTTCTTAAATGTATTTAACCAAATTTCTTTTGTTACAGAAGAAGAAGAAATTCTCGATTTTGTAAGCGACAAACATGAGGAATTAATTACAATATTAAGCCATGTTGTTACTACAACAGCAGAAATCGAAACTGTTAAAGACAATGTATCTGTTGTTGATAACAAAATTGATAATCTGAAAGAAGATATTGATTTAATTAATGAAAAAATTACAGCAATAATCTCTGCTGACGGTGATATCGACTATATTTATAGCTTACAGGATTTAGAAGCTGATATTGCAAACCTTCGTCTTGAATTAAATTCAATGAAGGAAAACGACCATGGTCAAGAATTTCAGGATTTAATTAAGTCAACAGATGATATATATACACTTGTTGAATCTATTAAGACAGAATTACCAAACAAGCGTGATTTTGAAGGTATTGCAGAAGATATTGTTAGTATCAGTACAAGAACTAATAAATTAATTCTCGCTTCTGACGAATCATATAAAACATTGCAAGATAACTTACAAGATTTCAAGCTTGTTATTAATGATTTAGATGAAAGAACCAAAAACTTCGCACAAGATTCCGGCATGGATAAAGTTAATGCAAAATTAAATGCAATTAACTCAATGATGGAACAAGGCGCTAAAACTAATCAAGTATTCAACCAAGTATTTGAATATTTAGCAGAATGGGTTGATAATGCTAGTGTTCAAATCAATTCAATTACAGACAGAGTTGAAACATTAGGCGAAATCGGACAAATCAAAGATATGCTTGCTGACTTAAAAGCAGGAGCTGAAGATAACACAGAAACTGTTGAACTTATTGAGGCTTTAGGTGCAGTTTTTGAAAAACAAACAAAACGTATTTCGTCACTTGAAGCAAAACTTGATAAAATAATAGTAGAGACTACTATTCATAATCAGAATAATAAACTTGATTTAACTCCTATGGAAGATACTTTGAATCGATTCTTAGTTGCAATGGATGAAAAGATCTCTTCTCAACAAGCTAAAATTGATTCTTTGGAAGAAAAATTAGCCGGAGCATTGGAATTACTAGATGGTAAAGACACCGCACAACTTACGAAAAAGGTCGGCGGAATGGACAGACAAATAGCCAAGCTTAATAAAAGCATTGAGAAAATAGCATCACATGTTGTTGAAAAATAAATTAGATAAAATTCAAACAATTCTAAAAAACGATAACATTCTTACCACAATGGAAGAATGTTATTGTTATTCTCAAGATGCTTCCAATATGAAAAATGAAGGCAAGATTCCTGATTTAGTTGTTTTTGTCGAAACAATTGAAGAAGTCCAAAAAGTCTTAAAATACGCAAATACCCATGAAATACCTGTTGTATCCAGAGGAGCGGGTACTAATATGGTTGGAGCTTGTGTGTGCTCTAAAGGTGGAATTGTTCTAAATTTTTCTAAAATGAACAAAATTTTAGACTTAAATACAACAAACATGACAGTCAAAGTTCAACCAGGAGTTGTATTAGGCGATTTAAAAAATTATGTTGATGAATTCGGATTATTTTATCCTCCAGATCCTTCAAATTTTAAAGTCTCAACAGTCGGAGGAAGTATTGCGCAATCATCAGGCGGAGCAATGTCTTTTAAATACGGTACAACTAAAGATTATGTTTTGTCTATGAAAATTGTTACCGCAAACGGAGACTTAATGACTCTTGGTGCAGAAACAATAAAGGACGCTTCAGGATATCATCTTGCACAATTAATGGTCGGAAGCGAAGGAACTTTAGGAATTGTAGTAGAAGCAACTCTTAAGCTTATACCAAAACCGGAAACAAAAAGAGTGATTTCTGCATATTTTAGCCAAATTGAATATGCTATTTCTGCCGTAAACGGAATCATTGCTGAACATATTTTCCCTGCAGCAATTGATTTTATGGATCAAAATTCAATGATTACAGTTGAAGAATATGCTCATTGCGGACTAAAAATTGATAACGAATGTATGCTAATTATCGATTTAGACGGTTTTGAAAGCTCTATGAACATTCAAATACATAAAGTAACTCAAGTTCTTGAAAATAATAATGCAAAAGATATTGAAATTTCAAAGGAAGAAAAAATTTGGGAAGCAAGACGCGCTTCATTTGCGGCATCTGCAAGACTAGCTCCGGATGTTATTTCAGATGATATTATTGTTCCCAGAGAAAATCTTGCATTAATGGTAAGAAGATGTACGGAAATTAGTAAAAAATACAATTTAAAAATGTGCTTAGTAGGTCATGTCGGAGACGGAAATATTCACCCGCAAATAGCATTAAATCTCAACGATGATGAAGAATTTAAGAATTACATAAGTGCTAAATCCGAAATGTATGATACAGCTATTTCCTTAAACGGAACAATATCAGCAGAGCATGGTATCGGAACGGAAAAATTATCTTATTTAGAAAACTTTATTGATAAAAATGCTCTGGAATATATGAAACTGATTAAGTTAGCATTTGACCCTAAAAATATATTGAATCCGGATAAAATTTTTAAGTTATAATAAACAAAAAAGGGGTTATTTATGGATATTATTGTTATTAATTGCACAGTTCCAAACAAAAAAATCGCAAAATCCATTGCAAAAATTTTAATGAAGCACAAACTGGCAGCATGTGTTTCTATGGTAGATAATGTGCGTTCAACATTCTCTTGGGAAGGAGAAATTTGTGAAGAAAAAGAAGTATTAATGATGATAAAAACCAGACGTGCACACTACGGAAAAGTAAAACTTGTTATTGAAGACATGCATCCTTATACAGTACCGGAAATTATTGCATTACCTATCGTTGACTGTTCGGAAGATTATTTAAAATGGCTTGTGAAAGAAACAGAATCTTAGAAATCGTTCAATATTTTGAATCACTTGGAATTGAAGTAAATATTGGGAAAAACAAGGCTCGTGGCAACAGAGGTTTTTTTAAAGTAAAAAACGAATGCTTTAGAATTGATATTGCAAAAAATCAATCGGAAGAGGTTGTATTAAGAACTTTGGTGCATGAATTTGCTCACTTTGTTCATTATAATTATGACAAAAAGCTAAAGTCCTTAAATTTTATAATAGATGATAATGATATAGAGCTGCAGGAAGAATTAATTAAATTAACTGTTGATTCAATTCCTAAAGCGTCCATTAAGCCATTATTTGATTATAAAGAGGAATTGGAAACCCGATTAAAAAACATTCCAAAATGGAGTTTTGAAAGACCTTATTACGAAAAAGCCTTAAGAAGTACAAACAGAAAAATTTCTCGAATGAACAATTATTATAACTCACCAACGGAGCTTTTTGCACGTTCAATAGAATCATACATAACTGACAATGAGAAATTTACCCAAAGGGCTCCAAAACTACTAAAAAGCTTTAATGAGAG
>CAMTNN010000072.1 GCA_947073895.1 uncultured cyanobacterium | reverse complement strand
AATCGTTGTTTTGAGCCAGTTTTACAAGAATTTCAAATCTGATTTGAAAATCAGGAGGAGTTAATTCAACCATTAACCCCATCTCGAATCTGGAACTTAATGCTGCAGTCAGGTTTGGCATTTCATTTGGCATTCTGTCAGATGTCATAACAATTTGTTTGCCTTTGTTATAAAGAGTATCAAATGTATGCTGCATCTGATCCATAGTCTTCTTTTTGCCTTCAATAAACTGAATATCATCAATAAGAATAATATCTATATTAGTATATTTTTTATTGAATTTAGACATGTTCTCAACAGCGTTACCGCTTCTGTTAATAGAAATAAAATCGTTTAAATAATCTTCCAGTTTTGTATATTTAACCTTTAATTTTGGATTATTGAAAATCGTATAATGCCCGATGGCCTGCATTAAGTGAGTTTTACCTAATCCCGAATTCCCGTAAATAAATAATGGATTGAACTTCTGTGCAGGAGCTTCTGCTACGGATTTTGTAACTTTGTAAGCAAATTCGTTACTTTTACCTACAACAAAATTTTCAAATTTATATTTTAAATTCAGATTGGATGCAGACTGCATATAAGCCAAATTTTCCATTGCTTGTTCTTTTTGAGTAGCAACAGCTGCCTTTTTCTGAATTTTTTCACTCTCTTTTTTAAGGGACTTTGCGGCATTTACGTCATAAATAATAACAAAATCAGCGTTGTCATCGCCAGAAACCTTTTTCAAAACCTCTACAATTTGCTTGTAATGGTTTTTACGAAGCAAATCACGGCCCATAGCTTGTCCGGTTACAACGGTTAAGACCCCTTTATCATATCCGGAAGCTTCAAGCGGGTAAATCCAAGGATGAGCGTTATCAGGTAATTCACTGATAAGTTCGGCTTTTACTTGCTCCCAAAACTGATTTAATTCCATACAACAACCCCAGAAGAAAAATAAAAAAGGCGACACCCAGATTCGAACTGGGGGATAAAAGCTTTGCAGGCTTCTGCCTTACCACTTGGCCATGTCGCCGTACTCACAATGATAGAACAAACATATAACTTTTGCAAGTGTATTTTTGTTTATAATATACTTCTCGAATGACAAATTGCTATAGCAATAGCATCAACAGTGTCATCCAGCTTTGGAAGCTCATCTGTTTCCAAAGCTAAATGAACCATTCTATCAACTTCTTTTTTCTCTGCTCTACCATATCCTGTCAAGACTTGTTTAACTTCCATTGGAGTATAATCAAAAACTGGAATTCCATATTTTTCCAGTGACATGATTATTACCCCTCTTGCCTCTGCAACAGGAATTACTGTTTTTTGATTCTTAAAAAAGAATAATTTTTCGACAGAAGCGCAATCTGGTTTATATTTTTCAATAATTGCGCACATGTCATTAAAAATCTCTAAAAGCCTGGCAGAATCCGAAAGTTTTTTATCAGTTTGAATTGAGCCGGATGTAAGTAATTCTATACTGTCACCCTCAACTTCAATCATCCCGTAACCGACAATTGCCATTCCAGGGTCTATTCCTAAAATCTTCATAGTTGAATTGTAACATAATTCTGTTGTTTGTGGTATGATATTGCTGTAAAATCGATTTTTAAGGAAAATATAAATGGCTGTAAACAAACAAGATTTAGTTATCGGAATTCCGCGTGGAATGTCTTATTACAACAATTATCCGTTCTGGTACGGTTTTTTTAATGCATTAGGATTCAAAATTGTATTATCAGATCCTACTACAAAACAAACCATGTCAGAAGGTTCAAGCCTTGTAGTTACGGAAACTTGTCTTCCGATAAAAATATATTTAGGGCATATTCTTAATCTTATTAATAAAAAAGGGGTTAAAAATATTTTTGTTCCTTCCCTTCAGTCAATTGCACCTAAAATTTATAACTGTTCTAAAATCAGAGGACTTCCTGATTTGGTTAGAAACGTTGTAAAAGGTGATTTTAGTCTTATTGAAGCAACTCTTGATAAATCGGCTAAAAATCAAGGCTTATATTCGTTCTTAGCTGATTCTGTTAAACCTTTTGGAATAACTGATGCAGAAGAGATAAAGAAAGCTTCTAAACAAGGTTGGAAAGTTTATAATAACTTTTTGGTAATGATGCGCTCAGGTATACCATACAAGAAAGCTTTGCATTATGCACTTGATGGCAAAGTTCTTATTGAAACAGTGGAAAACTCGAAACCAATCAATGTTGCGCTTGTTTCTCATGGTTATAATATCTATGATGAGCGAGCTTGTATGAAGATATTTGAAAAACTCGAGAAAATGGATGTTAATGTATTTACATCGCTTCAATTAACTGATGAGCAGATGGATGAAGGTATTGCTTCATTAGGGCAGAACAAATACTGGGCAAATGAGCATGAAATGACAGGAACAGCAGGTCATTATATTAAAGATAATAAAATTGACGGTATAATTACACTTAATGCTTTTGGGTGTGGCCCTGATTCTTTGATGATTGAACGTATAACACGCAAAGCAAAAGAAGCAGGTAAGCCTATTCTTTCATTAACAATTGATGAACATACAGGGGAAGCCGGCTTTATCACTAGATTGGAAGCGTTTATTGATATGCTTTTCCGCAAAAAACGTTCTAAATTGAAAATGGAAGTCGGCGAATATAATTATATTCCGCAAACTAATATAATGGAAAATGTACATTAAAACTAAAAGAACCGCCTTTTGAGGCGGTTCTTTTGTTATCAAGATAATGATTATTAGCCGAGACCGAATGTTGGAGTTGAGTTCTTGACTTCTTGGGAAACAAGTTGTTTGTATGTTTCGATTTCTTCGTTGATTCTTGAAAGTCTTGTGTCTTTTTGTTCTTTTTCCAACTCAAGCATTGTTTCTTCGTAGTTAAGAGGTTCAAGCATTGCATCCTGTTCTGCTTCCAATGCTGATTTTTGTGCATCGAGCCAAATTGATACATTTGATTCGTAGTTTGTAGTCATTGTTTGCGCCATATATTGCGCTTGTTGCTGATTTGATTTTGCTTGTTGTAATGCCATTTGGAATAGTGCAACTTCTTCCGGTTTGATACCATTTTGATATACAGGCATTTCTTTTCCAAAGTATGCGTTTTCTTCTTTTCTTGGAGTTTTGGTTCCATCAGTTTCATCATATTCAACAGGGAAAGAACCATTATTTTGCATATAAATTTGGTACAATTCTTGGAATCGGTTTCCATCCATATTTACAGTAGCCAATGGATTACCGTCAGCATCTCTACCTAGGCTTGTACCTTGTGTGCAAAGTCCTGCTGCGTTATTTAATACAAATTGATTCATTCCATTATAGCTATTAAATACATCAACACTTCCTGTGCCTAAGCCGAACATACTTTGAATTCCGACTTTTGCTTGTGATTGCATTAATTTTGCTTGTGAATCTAAATTTGCGAATAAACTTGTATATCTTTTCTGGACTCGTTCAATGTTCTTTTGCACGCGTGTTAGCTTGCTTGATACCTTGGTTTGATCAAGCACAAGTTGATTCTTTTCTCGAATCAATCTCATTTTTTGATACATTGCTAACAGAAGTGCCATTTTTTGTACTGTCTCCGATTTTTTATACTCTTGTATATATAAAGTATATTCAAAACGTAAAATTGCACAACAGAGGCTCTTTTGTTACAAAACTTTACAAAAAGGTTAAATAAAAAGTATATACAAACTCTATAAGAGTATATATAATTGAATTGCAGCGATTTGCAAAATTTTACAAAAAATTATAAAATATATATAAATGAAGTTCAAAAAGTTAACAAAAGAGCAAATAATTATATCTTTAGATAGATTAACAAGGTTTAAAAATACAAAAGAAAAGTATTTAAGAGTGTACACGGATATATTAATATCTTCTCTCATTGAACCTAAGTTAAAGAAAACAGACATGGCAACAATGGATTTTTCGCTTATTACAAAAATGGTAAGTGAAATATTTAATTCCAGCTTTAATCAAAATAATGATAAAACGATTAATACTAAGCTTGCAGAATTTGAGAATAGTGTATTTATTAATGATGTTGAAACGCAAAAACTGCTAAATAATGATATTAATTATACAGAAGCGATTAAGTTAATACCAGAGGACTGTCCTGTAAACCTAAAATGGCTTAAGACTATATTTAATAATAAGCAGCAAACAAGCATGCGCATGACTCATTTATTAAAATATCCATTGGAAAAGATTATATTGGTAGAAGGAATAACGGAAGAAATACTTCTGCCTGCATTTTCACGCTTTTTAGGCCATGATTTCTATGCAGAAGGATATCAAATTATTGCTGCCGGCGGTAAAAATCAGGTAGTTAAAATGTATTATAAGCTCTCTCAGGAGGTTAAACTCCCTATTTTTGTATTATTAGACAGAGACGCGGAAGAAAACATCCGACAAATTGAGCCAAGACTACGAGAAATTGACAGAATTCACCTTGTATCATGCGGTGAATTTGAAGATTTACTGCCGAAATCTCTTATCATAAAGACTGTTAACTCTCATTTCGAAAACTTTCTATCAATAACTGAACAGGATTTATCAGTAGATTTACCAACTGCAAAGGTTTTAGAGGATATTTTTAAAACAAAAGGTTTGCATGAGTTTAAAAAAGCTGAATTTGCGAAGCTTGTTCGTGAAAAAATATCAGAATCATCAGATATATCATCTGAAATAGCTGAAATAATTAAAGAAATAAATTTTAAAAATAAACCCTTGACAGTATAATTTGTTCTTGATAATATAGTTCTTGTGGTCAGGTTAAGACCTCGAAGATAGCTGAAAATTAAATAGTTTTTACAAATTTTATAAAATTTGCGCTTGTAGCTCAGCAGGTAGAGCACTCCCCTTTTAAGGGATAGGTCGCGCGTTCGAATCGCGCCAAGCGCAATTTTTTATTGTATAAAATTTCTAAATATTTCTAAACCATTTTGAGTCAGAATAGATTCCGGATGAAATTGAACACCATATATCTCTTTATTTTTTATTTTTAGAGCCATTGGAATCTTATCTTGTGTCCATGCTGTTATTTCAATCGGTGTACTATGGTTAGAAACCTGTAGTGAGTGATATCTAGTAGCTTCAAATCCTTGCTTTAGACCTTTAAAGAGCTGATAATCTTCCTCAAAGAATATTTGTGAAACTTTACCATGACAAGGTTCTTTTGCCTCAATTATTGCTGCCCCATAATATTTTGCAATACATTGCATGCCCAAACAGATACCCAAAATAGGAAGTTTATCTTGATAATAATCAATAACTTCCATTGTAACACCTGAATTATCCGGATTTCCCCATCCCGGAGAAAGAATAACTTTTGAAAAAGATAATTTTTTAATATCATTCAATGAAAGCTCATCATTGTTAATTACAAGAGGCTCTGTACCGAGTATTTTTACATATTGGACTATGTTATATGTAAATGAATCGTAGTTATCAATAATTAACATAGTTCTACCTCAACAAGCTTCCGTACTGAATTATAGCAAAAGATTCTGTCAGCTTCTTCTAAGTCTTTTGGGTAAAGCACCTTCTCCAATATGTTCAGCTCCTGCCTATATGTTCCATTAAGCAGTCCTGATGACACTGGAGGTGTGTAACGGGCTCCGTCTTTTTCTATCATTATGTTAGTAAAAATACCTTCCGTTATTTCACCACGTTCGTTAGTCCTTATAATATCAAAACAATCCTTTGGTTTAGTTGTTCTAAGGCTGGTTTTATGGTATAAAAACGGATTTTTGGAGTTAACAGTGCCTTCTATTTTAATTTTATTTGATGTTATTTTATCAATTTCTTTTATTTGAACTTCATAATCACCGTTTTTAAATAGTTCTGCCCGTAGAATTTTTCCAGGCGGGATTTGTAAATCATCAATTTCAGGATTCCAAATAAACCCTAATTCTTCAGCTGATTTCTTCATTCTAGACACATGTTTTTCCCATGAATCAACTGCAGTTTCTATTAATGAAAAATCTGCATTTATAATTTTTGATTTTATAATTGTCTCTTCCCACTCATCCTCTGAATCTGAATCCCAAACAATAGCCCCACCTGCGTGATACGTGTAGTTATAGTCTTTACCGTAAAGAATTCTTATCGGGACACTGAATTCACATTCATCTGGAGAAATTAGCCCTATTGCACCGCAATAAACATTCCTATTATAAGGTTCCAGCTCTTTAATTATCCTCATTGTAGACACTTTCGGAGCACCGGTGATTGAACCACAAGGGAAAATCGCTTTAAATATATCATAAAGCACAATATTTTCTTCTAACTCACTTTCTATCTCAGAAATCATTTGAAAAACAGTTGGATATTCTTCAATTTCAAACAACTTCGAAACATTAACGCTGCCTGTTTTTGAAATCCTTCCCAAATCATTTCTGAGAAGATCAACTATCATAATATTTTCGGCGCGATTCTTAATATCATTATACAAAAACTCCTTTTGCTGACGGTTTTCTTCTGCATTTTCTCCTTTTGGTGCAGTTCCTTTCATTGGTTTTGTTGTAATTTTACGACCTTTGAGTTTAAAAAATAATTCCGGAGAAAAAGAAAGAATATTAAATTGAGGAGTTTGCATAAACGCATTGTAAGGAGTTCTTTGTTTATCTAAAATTGACTCATACAGTTCAAGCCCATCCAGATTTGTTTTTACATCAATAGGATAAGTATAGTTTACCTCGTATGTAATCCCTTTTTTAATATACTTTTTAATCTGCTCAATATCAGATAAGTATTTCTCTTTAGAAATCCTATTTTTTAGAATTGTACCCAATTTTTTAGGAGAACTCGCTGTATAAGGTCTAAATCCCTCGAATACTTCAAAATACAGATAATTAAAATCATAGTTAATAAATCCTAGAAGATAATATTTACCCCTGTAATATTCAATTTTACGAAAAGCTTCTCTTAAATCTCCGCTTGCTTCAATTATATCAATAGGATTTTCAAATATTTTTGAAGAATAAATCTGCATAGTAAGATTTTATAATGAAAACAGTCAGATTGCGATTTATTTGTACTATAATAAAAATATGAAAAGAAGAATTAGCATACTCGGTTCAACCGGTTCAATAGGGCGACAGGCTCTGGAAGTTATAGAAAAATTGTCTGATAAGTTTGAAATCATTTCACTTGCAGGCGGTTCAAATATTGAGTTATTAAACGAACAAATTACAAAATTTAAGCCAAAATACGCTTATGCGTCTAAACCGGAACAAATTAGCGGGGCTGAATATTTATCACTAGAAGAAATTTGTTCTGACAAAACGAATGATATAATTTTAGTAG
>CAMTNN010000071.1 GCA_947073895.1 uncultured cyanobacterium | reverse complement strand
TCCAAAACGGTCGGCGCGATGTTGCATAATGCGCCTGTTTGTTTTAATTCAACGTCTTTGCCTGCGTTGATTAAAACGAACGGAACTTCGTTTGTTGTGTGCGCTGTTTGCGGTTTGCCAGTAGCCTCGTTAACCATAACTTCTGAGTTGCCGTGGTCTGCAGTTAAAAGCATTACGATATCGTTTTTAACGCAAGCGTCAGCGATTTTGCCGACACATTCGTCAACAACATGGCAAGCTTTAACAGCCGCTTCAAGAACACCTGTATGACCAACCATATCAGGGTTAGCAAAGTTTACGAGAATAAATCCGTATTCAGGGTTTTCAATTGCACCAAGAACTTTTTCACAAACCTCAGGCGCGCTCATTTCAGGCTGCAAGTCGTAAGTCGCAACTTTCGGTGACGGAACAAGAACACGTGTTTCGTGCGCTTGAGGCTCTTCAACACCACCGTTAAAGAAGAATGTTACGTGTGCGTACTTTTCAGTTTCAGCGGTTCTGAATTGCTTAACACCGTTTGCTTCCAAAACATCGCCAAGAATGTTCACCAATCTTTCTTTCGGGAACGCAACAGGGAATGTGAAAGTTTCGTCGTAAGGTGTCATTGTTGTGTAATGCAAGTTTTTACGCACAGCTTTTCTGTTGAAACCGTCGAAGTTTTCAAACATCATAGCTTTAGAAATTTCTCTTGCGCGGTCTGGTCTGTAGTTGAAGAAAATAATCGCGTCGTTATCGTGGATACGACTTTCTTCGCCGCCGATTACAGTCGGAAGAACGAATTCATCGTTGTCACCGCGTTCGTAAGAAGCCTGAACACCCTCAACCGCAGTCGCTGCCTTTTCGCCTTCGCCTAAAAGCAATGCGTTATAACCTTTTTCAACACGTTCCCAACGGTTGTCACGGTCCATAATCCAGTATCTTCCAATTACTGTCGCAACAGGCGGTAGATTGAATTTTTTCAATTCGTTTTCAACAGTTTCCAAGAAAGTGCAAGCGCTTTGTGGCGGAGTATCACGGCCATCAAGGAACGCGTGAACATAAACTTTTTTCAATCCGTTATCAGCCGCCAATTTAATCAAAGCCAAAACGTGTTCAAGTGAAGAGTGAACACCGCCTGTTGAAACAAGACCGTAAATATGAAGTGCGGAATTATTTTTTTTAGCATGTTCAATTGCTTCAAGAAATTTTTCGTTTTCAAAGAATGAACCGTCTTTAATTGCATTATTGATTTTTGATAAATCTTGATAAACGATTCTGCCTGCGCCTAAATTAAGGTGACCAACTTCGCTGTTGCCCATCTGTCCGGCAGGAAGTCCTACAAATTCTCCGTCAGCATGAATAACTGTAGAAATTTCTTCTTTTATAAGTTTTGGAACATTAACAGGGTGTGAAAGTTTGGTTGCATCATATTTTTCAGAACCTTTAGAAATACCCCATCCGTCCATTATACATAATAAAACTCTGTTCATTTTATATCTCCCCTAATACGAATATAACCTGTTTAGTTTATGACAAACAAGGGCGCATGTCAATAATTGACTTATAGTTACTGCGAGTTTTTGTTTTTCAAGCCGTAAACAAATAATAAGATTTCTGCAACAGCTTTGTATAATTCCGGCGGAATCTGCTGATTAATATCAACCATTCTGAATAGTGCACGTGCAACGGGTGCATTATCAATAACAGGAACATTGTGTTTTGTTGCGATATCAATAATTTGCTTTGCAATAAGCTCTGTACCTTTACAGGTTAGTGTTGGCGATTGCATTGTTTCAGCGTCATATTTCATTGCGCATGCTACGTGGGTCGGGTTTCTTACTACAAAATCTGCTTCCGGAACGGAGTCCATTGCGCCTCTTTGTAGCATTTGCATACGTCTTTGGCGAAGAGCGGCTTTTACGTGCGGATCTCCTTCGGAGTTTTTGTATTCATCCTTAATCTCTTTGAATGACATTTTTTGGTCTTTTAAGAATTTCCATTTTGTCATACCATAGTCCGCAGCAGCAATTATTAAGAAAGCAATACAGGCTTTATAGATAAATTCAACTATTAATTTCCCGAATTCTATCATTACTGCAAAGTTGTTATCAATCGCAGCTAGCATCAGAATCGATTCCAAATGGGCACTGTAAACAGACCAGCCTACAAGTCCAAGTACAGCTACCTTTACAATGTTTTTCCCCAGTTCAAAAAGTGTTTTTACCTGAAAAAGGTTTTTGAAATACTTTGTCGGATTAAGTTTATCCAATTTAGGAACAAGCGGAGCAGTTGCTACAAGCGGTCCAACTTGTATAAAGTCACCCAGCATGGCTATAAAAGCTGCTACAAAAAGTATTGAGCCAATTATTACAACTGTCGGTATAACAGTAACTGTTAAAATATACGTTAAACCAATTTCTTCAAGAGTATGATTCGGTATCTGTTCATACAGTGTTTGAAACAGCCCAACAATCATTCTCCATATAATCGGCGCCATAAGGTTTATGAAGGTAAACATAACAAGCAAAGACAGTGCTGTAGACACGTCTTTTGATTTTACAACCTGCCCCTCTTTTCTTGCTCTCTCAAGTTTTTGGGGGGTGGCGTCATATTGTTTGTCTTCGTCGCCCATTTGTGTACCTTAGTTGGATTATTATTAATTATTCTAGCATAAAATTCCATTTTGAGATATAATTTCTTTGAAAAGGAGTTTATATATGAAGAAATTACTTTATATTATATTAATTGTTTTATCAGCAGTTTTAGCTTTAATGATAGCATTATCAGACGGAGTTAGTAAATATGATTTGCTGAATGTGTTTTTATGCGGGTCGCTTATGGGAATGTGTTTAGTCGGGTTAAAATTAAATCTTAAAAATGATAAGCTTAATTCTTACAAAAGAGAGCTGGAAAAAGAATCAATAGTAGCAGATGAGAATTCTTCAAGAGTAAAAGTTCTTGAGCAAAAAATTGAGGTGTTAGAAAAAGCTCTTGATAACGCATTAAAAAATAAGCACGAATAATCCTGTTTTTGGTTGATTGCGTGCTTATTTGATTTGAAGTAAAATATTCCCAATAAAGGAGAGATTTATGTCAGATATGAAAAAAATATTGAGCTATGTGCCAACAGTTATTGAATCATCATCTCGTGGTGAAAAGTCTTTTGATATTTTTTCAAGACTTTTGAGAGAAAGAATTATTTTCTTAGGTACTGAAATTGATGACGATGTTGCAAATTCTGTTGTAGCACAGCTTCTTTTATTAGATAGCGAAAACCCTGAAAAGGATATTATGTTATACATTAATTCACCTGGTGGTGTAATCACTGCCGGCATGGCGATTTATGACACAATGAATCTAATAAAGGCTGATGTTCAAACAATTTGTTTGGGTGAAGCTGCATCAATGGGTGCGTTCTTGCTTTCAGCAGGTGCTAAGGGTAAGAGAATGGCTCTTCCAAGTGCGCGTATTATGATTCACCAGCCTTTAGGCGGTGCGAAAGGTCAAGCAACAGATATTGAATTGGAAGCTAAAGAAATCTTGAGAATGAAAGATATGTTAATTGGTATTATGGCTGAAAATTCAGGTCAACCGTTTGAAAAAGTTAAAGAAGATTGCGAACGTGACCACTACTTGTCAGCTGCAGAAGCTGTTGAATACGGCTTGATTGATAAAGTTGTAACTTCAGTCGACGCATAGGATTTTATTGCAACCAATTTGAACCAACATGTAATAAAGTCAGCAGAGGACGACCAGTAGCTTTTATTTTTGTTGGTAATATGACAATTGTCGTCCGACCCTTGTCATAAACGCAAAAAATATTTTTAGAGGGTTTATAGATAATATGCAAATATATTCTATAAACCCTTTTAATTATAACAAATCTCTTTCTACTCCTGCTTTTGAGGGCAGAGGAAAACCTATTGGTTTAAGATACATAGTAGAAAAACGTAGTAATCTTTTGCCGGAAATAATTCTAGAACAAGCTAGTCAGATTGTTGCTAGAGGCAAAGAGAATATGCCATCTTTAAAAGAACTTCATTTAAAAAGATATGCTCCTCTGCTTGATATGAAGAGTATGGATGAAGTAAGGCAAAATTACCCTGAATTTGTTGGGATTGCTGATTCTGTGTCTTTTGAACGTAATGGTGCATTTAAAAACCGTTTTGAAGAAAAAACAAAAGGTATGAATTTTCCTTTAAAAATGCTTCAAGAATTGTGGGGTAAACTTAGAACAAAGGATGAAGTAGCACAAGAATTAGGGTTTAAAAGCCGCAGTTCAATTGAGTGGGCTTTAAACCAAATCGGTTTTGTTTACTTCCCGCATAATTATCGAACATTAGTAAAATCATCAGATGAAGCAGGTAATCGTGAAATAGCTCAAAAAACAGAAGCTTACAATGCTTCTCATATCGAAGAAATGTATACGAGAAATAAGCATGCTGCTCAGTTTTGCAAAACTCCTGAGTACAGAGCTGCTCAAAGTGCGCGCATGAAAGAGCACGATATTCAAAACCCTGAACGAATTGAGAAGATTCGTAAGTTTAATTTGAGAGTTAATGAAGTTGCTCCTGAGCTGGGAGAGGCGATGTCTGTTTTTGCGCAGGATGAATCTGCTTTTTCACGTTTGGTAATACAGAAATCGGAAAGGGGTGAAAAATTAAGTCATATAGAAGAAAGAGTTCATAGAGCTTTTTGGTAACGGTTTTGGAATGCTCATCCCCATCTTAAAGCTGTTCGAGCAGCGGCTATTGCTCAGGTGAGAAAGGAAATGGAAACGTAAAAAAGCGGGTTGCAAATTAATTTGCAACCCGCTTTTTATTTAAACCTTAAACAGCTTTTTGAACTTTGCCTGCTTTTAAGCAAGCAGTACAAACTGTCATTCTCTTAGTTTGTCCGTTTACATTAACTCTGATTTCTTGAAGATTCGGAGTTTGTCTGTTAGGAATTTGTTTATGAGAGAATGTTAATTTTGATGATTTTAATGCTGATTTACCGCATACTTCACAATGTTTTGCCATAGTAATTTCCTTCTTTCTACCAGTGTATTATAAAAGTAGTGTACCTTAAACTCAAATATTTTACAAGCATTATTGTAAATTTATTGTAACAATTCCGCAAAAAAGCTATTTATGAGCTTTATTCTTAGT
This sequence comes from uncultured cyanobacterium, assembly GCA_947073895.1. Taxonomy (GTDB): domain Bacteria; phylum Cyanobacteriota; class Vampirovibrionia; order Gastranaerophilales; family Gastranaerophilaceae; genus CAG-196. Next base: position 2,244 of record CAMTNN010000071.1, on the reverse strand, counting down.
ATGAATATTCAATCAACAAATAACAATTCTTTAAATTTTCAGGCATATAAAGTTGCTAATATCAAAGCTTCTGCAAAAAACAGGCTTGTTTCAGATTTTGATATTTTTCAATTGGAGCGTTCTGATAGAGTTTTTCTTGATAAATTGCAAGCAAAAACAAAATATAAAAACCTATTTCCTAAATTAACTGATTTTTTGCAAAGACGCTGGCAAAAAGTTTTTGATTATTGTATTGCGTGTGCTCATGACCCTGATAATCGAACCTACGTTGCAATGCAGAATGGAAAACCATGTTCAATTATGACATATACACCGGAATCACCATACTTTTTAGAAGGTATTTGCTCTATTCCGAATGAACCTAATAAAAAAGTTCCGTTTGCAGGTTCTGCCCTATTGTATCAATTGTTCAAAGACGCAGTAGAAAATAATGCGTCCGGAATATCTCTTGAAGCGGTTACTAACGGGCCTTACGATGTTATCTCCAAATATGAATCAGTGGGATTTACTCAAGAAAAAGATGTCGATTCAAGAATTAAAATGAATTGCCGCAAATATAAAGTAAAAGAACAACTTAAAGAGTTCCAATTTCAGATGGAATATACTCCGTTAAAATCAGAACATGTTTCTCTTGAAGAGTATTTAGATTAATAATCAGAAGGACCAAAGTCTTCATCATCTTTTAGTGATGACAAATCATCAGAGTAACTTGAGTCAAAATCGTCAGGCAAATTATCATTATCCGGCCAAACGGTAGAATCATCAAATCTGCTTGCATTAAGGTTTTCTGCTTCTGTAAAATCAGAGTTTGATAAATCTGCATCTCTTAAGATGGTTCCTGCCAAATCTGCTTCTGCAAAGTTACAATAATCAACTGTTGCATAGCTGAAATCTGCTCCGTTTAATACAGATTCGTTGAATGCACATTCAATAACATGAGCGCGGTTAAAATCAACCGAAGTTAAATCACATCCGATGAATTTAACATCTGTAAGCTGAGCATCCGCAAAAGATGAGGAATTTAAATCAACATTATCAAATACAACACCTTCTAATGTGCAGCCTGAAAAGTCAGTCTCGCTTAAATCGCTTCCTTTTGATGATTCATTGAATGAATCTACATCACTTAATAACAAGTTTACCAGTTCTTCTTTTGATAACATTTATTTACACCTCAATTAATTAAATCTATTTCCATTGCCAATAATACAGCCTGTGTTCTGTTTGAAACCTTTAATTTCTTAAAAATACTATTTAAGTGAGTCTTAACAGTAACATCTCTTACACAGAGTTTATCTGCAATATCCTGATTGCTCGCTCCTTTTGCAACAAGCGCAAGCACTTCTTTTTCTTTTGGAGTCAGAGCATCAACATTAACATCTTTATTTATTGTTTTTTCTTTTTTAGGCTGAGCATCTTTTTGCCATTGAGAACGTCTTAAGACTGCTTCAACTCTTGCCAGAAGGTTAGGTAAAATAAAAGGTTTAACGATATAATCATCTGCACCGGTTCTTAGACCTGTAACAACCTTCTGCTCTTCGCTTACGGCTGTAATCATAATAACAGGAAGATGTTCTGTCTTTTTGTTTTTTCTAACTGCTTTTAGGGTGTCCCAGCCATCCATGTTTGGCATCATTACGTCAAGAAGCATTAAATCAAAGTGTTCTTCTTTTTCAAATAATATTTTTAAAGCTTCAATACCATCTTCTGCTACAGTTACGTCATAACCATACATTGGAAGTGCATCTGCCAAAAATTTTGGATTATCATCTACTACTAATATGGAAGCAATTCCACCCATTTTATACCAATCTTTCTTTCAGGGCTTTTAATGCCGCTTGTAATCTGTCGTCTACTTCCAGTTTTTGCAAAATACTTGCAACATGAGCTTTTGTTGTATTAATACTTACAAAAAGCTGATTTGCAATTTCGTTGTTGCTGTAACCTTCTGTTATCAGTTTCAAAATTTGAGTTTCTCTTGAAGTTAATCCGTAATCCCTTTCAGGCTGCGGTTTGTCAATCTGTTGTGATTTTGCAGCTGCTTCAAGCACAATATGAGCTATAGAAGGGTCAAACCAGGAAGCTCCGTCAAGAACTGACTGTACAACCTGTGTTAGTCTTTTCGGGTTAATTTCTTTTGAGCAATAAGCATTAGCACCGGCTTTCAAGCTGTTTAAGACTTCTTTTTCATCATTATGAGAAGTTAAGATTATAACTTTAACATCTTTGTTTGAATTTTTGATA
>CAMTNN010000070.1 GCA_947073895.1 uncultured cyanobacterium | reverse complement strand
GAGTTATTAATCGAACAACTGGGAAACAATCTGAGACAGTTTGACGGAGAGTTAGACAAACTCAAGTTAATGGCTTATCCTGAAAAAACAGTTACACGCAGGATGGTTGAAGATATTTCTATATCAAATCAGGATTTGTTTAATATTACAGAAATGCTTATGACAAATAGAAAAGACAGGGCGCTTTTGGAGTTCAAAAAACTTACGGACAAAAAGCATCCGCTTGAAATCCTTGCGGCAGTTCAGACTATGCTTAGAAAATGGATTATTCTTAAAACAAAATCAAAAAGCTGTTCTCCTGCTGAGCTTTCTAAACTTACAGGTCAGCACGAATTTGTAGTAAAACAGTCTTTAGCAAAACTAAAAAACACAAGTGCATCTGATTTAGTTAATTTAAAACAAAACTTATATGAAGTTGAATGTCGTATTAAATCAGCAGAAGCGCTTGATATAGTTTCGGAGGTTGAGTGTGCTCTTATCAGATAGATATCCGTTTTTAACAAATTATTTTACTCAGGCTTTAAATGACAACACACGTCCTCTTCCACAGAGTATTCTTTTTTACGGAAACGATTTAGACGCGCAATATACCTTATCAAAAGAAATTGCACGATTTTTAAATTGTCAAAAAAATAAAGCAGACGATTGCGATTGTTTAAACTGCAAATGGATTAGAGAGGATTCCCATCCTGCAGTAATGACCATCTCAAGAGTTGATAACAAGCCTGAAGATGATGATTCAAAAACTGTTATTTCAATTAAACAATCCGCGTTTATTAAAGAATCACTTGTTAACGCATCGGAATTCCATAGAGTATTTATTTTCTGTGATAAAGACGAAGAAGGTAACATTGCCGGATTGAATCAGGTTAATTTTCAAGCAGAAACTGCAAACTCATTACTTAAAATCATTGAAGAACCACAGCCTGGTGTAACCTTTATATTCTTATGCAGATATATTGATGATTTATTATCAACCATTATTTCGCGCTCACAATGTTTCTTTGTACCGTCAAGTGCAAAAGCTGATTACGATTATTCTGCAATAGAGGGCGTATTTACTGATTACTGGGATTTTGAGCGCAAAGATATTTTTGATATTTCACAAAAATTACAGGATTTAAATAAAGAAATTCCTACTCTTAAGATATTAGAAAGTATTCAGAATTACATTTTAAGCGTATTAAAATCTAACCCGCGAGAAAACAAATTTATAAAAGATATTAAGTTAGTAGAAGAAGCTAAAAAACAAGCAAAACTCGGAATTAAACCTGCAAATATCTTTGATGATTTATGTTTAAAACTTATTATTTGATTTATGCTATAATACCTCTATGGACAAAAAGGTTATCTCAACAAACAGAAAAGCATTTCATGATTTTTTGATTTTTGATAAATTTGTCGCAGGGATTGTGCTAACAGGAACGGAAATTAAATCTATCCGTAAAGGCATGCTTAATCTTAAAGACAGTTTCGCAAAAATCGAAGACGGAGAAGTTTTCTTATACAATATGCATATTTCACCTTACGATCAGGGAAACAGATACAATCACGTACCTGACAGAGTAAGAAAGCTATTGTTGAACAAACAGGAAATTATGAAAATGCTCGGTAAAATCAAAAAAGACGGCTATACAATAGTTCCGCTGGAATTGTTTTTATCACATGGTTTTGCTAAGATAGAAATAGGTCTTGCAAAAGGGAAAAAACTTTACGACAAGCGTGAAGCAATTGCTAAGAAAGCGCAAAGCAGGGATATTGAGCGTAGTTTAAAAAGGTAGGTATGTGAATGTTTAACAAAGAAACTATTTTAAAGAACTTAAACAGTGAAAATTACTATATTGATAAGCATTCACTTGATTTATTTTTGCAGGATTGGAAGATTGATTCAATCTATGAAGATGAAGATGGATTAGAATTTTATGACGATTTGTCTTTAGAAAAAGTTAAAAAAGGTATTTCTTTGAAGGCGCAAGGTTTCAGTGATGAACAAATCATTGCAAAACTTCAAAAAATCGAGCCTAAAATTGAAAAACGCGAAGAACCTATTCAGCCAATTTTGGTAAAAGATTATCTTTCTGCACCGGAGGAAGAAGAGACTGAAACAGAAGAACATATTGTAACAGACCTTACACCACAGCCTAATAAAAGTTTCACTTTGGATGTAACATCTCAAACATTACAAATGCTGGCAGAGGCTGTTGCAAAAAAAATCAGCGATGATATTACAAACTCTGATATGGCAACAAAATTGATTGAAGCCGGCGGATACAAAAGAGACAATGAAATCCTTGCAAAACAAGTTCAGGAACTGCTTGAACACAACAAAGAATTATCCCAAAGAATCGAACAGTTGGAAAACCATTCTTCAAAAAGTTTTTGGAGCAGAATTTGGGCTCAAAAATAGAAGAGTATTTTAACCAACACAAAGAATTTATCTGCTGCAGGGCAGGCTGTTCTGATTGCTGTGAAAAAGGAGATTATCCGATTACGGAAGAAGAGCTAAAAACTTTAATGATTGGCTATTCTAATCTTGATAACTCACAAAAAGTTCGAGTACAAAATAACATTAAAAACATGGAAAAAGGCGGAGCCTGTCCGTTTTTGTTAGACAAATTGTGTTCAGTTTACTCCTATAGACCTATGGTTTGCAGAATTCACGGACTTGCGTATTTAACTAAAAACAATGTTGTTAAAGTTCCCTATTGTGCTAACAACGGCAAAAATTATGCAAAAGTATACTCAAACGGAGAATTTTTTGCGGAACCCATAAAAGAAAATTTGGATAAATTATTAGGTGAAACTCAAAATCTATATGATTGGATTAAATGCAATCATAACACAAGTCAAAAATTTTAAATGCATTTAAAACACATTATTAATAATTATAATGTCTAATTATCTCATTTTTATTTACTTTAACTAGCTTTAAAATAGTGTTATGGATGTAAAGAAGGAACTAGGACAAAAAGTTAAAAGAATACGCCTTAAAGAAGGTTTCACACAACAGCAATTTGCAGAAAAAATTAATATTGCAACAAGAACACTTGCCGGTATTGAAATTGGTGAGAGTTTTATTTCTGCTCAAACAATTGAAAATATCTTAGAATTCACAAATATGACATTTGAAGACTTTTTTATTTCAAGCCATTTGCGTCCAACAGAAGATTTATTAATAGATATATACTCATATCTTGATAAAATTAAAGGCAATCGTGATAAGGTAGAAAATATTTATAAAGTCATTCAAGCTCTTTCAAATGAGTAATTATTAAGTTTTGTAAAAGGCAATTTTTGCATCAATCATGCATTATCTAGACATTTTATGAGATTATATTGCATAAAATGTGAAATTTTCGTTTTCCAAAATACTTTATATATACATAACACGAGTATAACAAAGTATAGGAGAGTAAGCATGACAAATTACACAGTACAAGCGGGTGACAACTTAACAAAAATTGCGAAAGCGCACAACACAACAGTTGAAAACTTGGCAACACTAAACAAAATTAGCAACCCTAATAAAATCTCAGTTGGGCAAAAGCTTATATTTGAAACGGAACGACCAAAGACAGAACCTAAATTAACACAAGATTTTGAATTGTTCAAAGATGATATTGCAGGAATGGACAGCTTTCAAAAAGAAGAAAAAAGCGAAATCGGATTCGGAACATTAGTTGGAACAGGGGTTACCGGAGCATTGGTTTTCAAAGGCGTAGAAAAAGCACTTCCACATGCCATCAATGCTGGGAAAAAAGGTTTAAAAGCGACTAAAAGTGCAGCTGAAACCATACAGTTAAGCTATATGTACGGAAAAGATGCTTTAAAAGAAGTAAAAAACAGCGCTTCATCTAAAATAAAACAAGCTGTTAAACATGCTTCAAAAAAAGCTGAACTAGAATATGCATTTGGAAAAGATGCTCTAAAAGAAGTAAAAAACAGCACTTCATCTAAAATAAAACAAGCTGTTAAACATGCTTCAAAAAAAGCTGAACTAGAATATGCATTTGGAAAAGATGCGGTTAAACAAACAGGAAAACGAGTAATTAACAAAGGCAAAGCTATCAATAGAGCAGCAGGTTTAAAAAGTGGAAAAATTCTCAAATATGGTAAAGCAGGTAAATTACTTGGCAGAACAGCAGCGCCAGTTGCAGCAGCAATTTCAGCGATAGAAGTATATGATGCATATAAAACAGGCGGAACAACTGCAGCGGTTAAACAAGGTACAAAATGCGCGTCAGGTCTTGTGGCAGGTGCAACAGGTGCTAAAATTGGAGCAATGATTGGCGCTTGCACAGGACCTGTTGCACCGGTAGCAGTTCCGGTATTAGCAGCTGTTGGCGGCATTGCAGGATATTTGGGTGGAGAAAAAATTGCTGATACTGCAATATCCTGGTTTAATTAGTAATAAAGACTTTTATACTCTAAGGCGTTCGATTAGCTTCGAGCGCTTTTTGATTTAGGATCTAAATAATCCCTTACTGCATCACCTAAAAGATTAAATGAAAGAACTGCAATAAATATCAGAATTCCTGGAGTCAAAAGCCAAGGTCGATAAAGAATATTTGTAAACTCTTGCGCTTCTTTAAGCATATTTCCCCAGCTTGCATCAGGTTGCTGAATACCTAAACCTAAAAAACTCAAACCTGATTCCGCTAGAATATAAGATGGAACAGAAAGAGTCATTGCAATGATTACATAGCTCATAGTCTGAGGAAGTATGTGTTTCAGAATAATTCTTAAATTAGAAGCTCCCATAACTTTTTCTGCAGCCACAAAGTCTTCTTTCTTAATAGAAAGCACCATGCCTCTTACAACCCTTGCAAACCCGGCCCAGCCAATCAGGGCAAGAATTACAACAATCAAAGTAAAACGCTGAACACTCGTCATGCCGGACGGTAAAATCGCCGCAAGAATAATAAGCAGATAAAAACTCGGGATTGCCATAACAGCTTCTGCAAATCTCATCATCAAAGTATCAACGATTCCTCCGAAGTAGCCTGATATTCCGCCATATAAAAGCCCGATAGGGAATACCACAAATAATGACAAAAAGCCGACAGTCATTGAAACTCTTCCGCCAAACAGAAGACGTGAAAATACATCACGACCGTTAATATCCGTTCCGAGCAAATACAATTTTCCTCCGTCTTTTACACCAAACAGGTGTCCGTTTACAAAAGGTTTGATAAAATACTTTTTAGAACGGTCTTGTTTATAAATTGTCTGCATTAAAGATGGCTCGTACTCTCTTATATAGTTATATGTATAAGGAAAAGAAAGTTTTCCCTGCTCATTAATTGTATAAACTTTAGACGGCGGAGCATAAGACATATCTCTGTCGGAATAAGCACTTGAATACGGTGCAATAAAATCTGCAAAAAGTATTACAATATAAAGTAGAGCAAGGATTATAAATGCGGTAAACGCAAATTTATCTTTAAAGATTTTCTTTAATGCTTCCCTCATTTATCTTACCCCCTCACTCTCGGATCAGTAATCATAAGTAAAATATCCGCAAGCAGATTCCCTGCTATCAGCATAATTGTCCCCATCATTAATGACGCCATTACAAGGTTTATATCCGATTTCATAACCGCTTCAAGAATAAGTCTCCCTAATCCCGGATATTGAAACACATACTCCGTTAGCGCAGCTCCGCTCAACAGACCTGCAAACTCAAATCCTAAAAGCGTTATCATAGGATTAACCGCATTTCTAAGTGCGTGCTTAAAAACAACTTTACCTTCTGATAAACCTTTAGCGCGGGCAAATTTAACATAATCGCTATCAAGAACTTCAAGCATATTCGCTCTCATCTGTCTCTGAAGACCTGATAATGATATCGTAAATAATACAAAGGCAGGCAAAACAAGGTGACGCGCTATATCTATGAACTTACTCCAGAAACTCATTTCGTTAAAATTATAACTCGTTAGTCCTCCAACAGGAAACCAGCCTGTTTTAACCGCAAAAATAAGCATTAATATAGCAAAGAAAAACGAAGGAATTGCCATACCAATACTAGATAAAACCGTTAGAATTCGGTCAAACGCCGTTTCTTTTTTATAAGCGGAAATTATCCCCAATGGAATCCCAACAGACCACGTCATAAAAATTACAACAATCGTCAAAAGCAAAGTATTAGGGATTCTTTCTTTTAACTTAACCGAGACTTTTTCACCTGCGGAAGTATAGCCTAAATCACCTTTAACAAAAGATTTTGCCCAGGATGCATATTGGACATAAATTGGTTTATCTAAATTAAGTCGTTTTATTTCTTTATTCAAAGTCTCCTGTGAAATAGAAGGATTCAACCTCAGCTCCGCAAGCGGATCAACCGGAGAAAGTCTTATTATAAAAAAACTAATCAGTGAAACTATTATTAAAAGAGGAATAGTTTGCAAAATACGTTTAGCAATGTATCTAAAAAACTCCACTATTTTTCCTCCTCAATATAAATTTCATCTAAGTTATAAATCAATCCGCTCAACGGTGTCGGGAATATATTTTTGAATTTTTTGCGTATAGCTGTAATTCTTATAGGCGAATACAGATAAATAATAGGTTTCTGGTTATAAATAATAGTTTGATATCTGTCATAAAGCTGTTTTCGCTCATCAAAAGAAAGTTTGAGCGCACCTTCTTCAAAGATTTCATCTAACTCTTTTTCCCAGTCCAATCTGTCGTCAACTTTCCACCCCTGAGGTCTCTGATTAAACAAATGCAACGGACCTGATGACTGCCAAACATTTTTGCCGTCGTGAGGCTCGAGAGGAGAGCCTGTCAATCCCATTATCGCCATATCCCAGTCGTGTGTATTCGTTAATTTATTAACAAGAGAATTAAACTCAATAGGTTTGAAATTGACCTTCATTCCAAGTTCTTCCAAGTCCTGTTTAATCATAACTCCTATTGCTTCGCGCTCTAAAGCTCCTGCATTCGTGTACAAATCAAACTCAACACGGTTTCCGTCAGAATCGTATAAAATACCATCCTTTAACTTGAATCCCGCTTTTTCAAGACTCTCTTTTGAAACATTTTCATCAGACGGATGCCCTTTTATATATTTATTTAAAAATATAGAATTCAAGCTTTCTGCTGTAAACAGTGGTTCAGCAACACCCTGCGCCACATTTTGCACAAGCGCCTTTCTATCAATTGCCCAATCTATTGCAGCTCGAAAATCGCGATTTGCAAACCATTTTTGTTTAATCGGATTTACATTCCACTTACCGTTAGTTTTTCTATTATTCAAATTAATAACCAGAAACATAGTCCCTGTGTCTGCCCCGAGGTTATAAACCGTATAATCGGAGGTCGGCTCTTTGAGCTTATAGCGCGCAACATTAGACCCGCGAATTCCAAGAACATCAATTTCTTTTGCCTCAAACTTTAAGATTTCATTGTTTGTATCGCCAACTATTAAATAGACGACTTT
>CAMTNN010000069.1 GCA_947073895.1 uncultured cyanobacterium | reverse complement strand
AGATAAAATCAAATATGATTTGGCCCAAATTAATAAAAAATATGATTATCTTTTAATCGAAGGTGCAGGAGGAATTACCTGTCCGCTAATTGCCGAAAAAGATGAAAAATATTTGCTAAAAGACTTAATTTGGGAGTTGGGCTTAAGTATTATTATTGTTGCTGACGCAGGATTAGGAACAATAAATTCAACACTTCTGACTGTTGAATATGCGCGTGCAAACGGAATAGAAGTCGAAGGAATTATTCTTAATAACTACGACTCAAGTAATTTTATGCACTGGGATAATCTTGAACAAGTTGAAAACTTAACAGGGATTAATGTTGTTGCAACAGTAGCCAAAAACAGCAATGATATTATGCTTTTGGAAGGATTATTCAAAGAATAATTTTTTCAAGGGTATTTGGAGGAGAAAGACAATGAACTGGCAAGAAGAAGATTTAAAATACATCTGGCATCCGTGCTCACAAATGAAAGATTACGAAACACTTCCACCGATTGTTATCGAACGCGGTGAAGGAATTAATCTTTATGACACTAACGGAAAATGCTACAAAGATGTTATAAGCTCATGGTGGTGTAACCTTCTCGGGCACTGCAATCCGAGAATCAATTCTGCTGTAAAAAAACAAATTGATACTCTTGAACACGTTATTTTTGCTAATTTTTCACACAAAACAGTTATCACCCTTTGCCAGGAATTGATGAAAGTCTTGCCAAAAGGTCTTTGCAAGTTCAATTTTGCAGATAACGGTTCATCCGCTATCGAAATGTCATTAAAAATGAGTTTCCAATACCACTACCAAACAGGAAACCCGCAAAAGAAACGTTTTATGGCGCTTTCAGAAGCCTATCACGGCGAAACATTAGGAGCTTTAGCAGTAGGCGGAGTAGATTTATACTCTGAACTATATAAACCTCTCCTATTAGATGTTATAAGAATCGACGGCCCTGACTGCTTCCGCTGTCCATACGGTAAATGCAGAGATAACTGTCAATGTGAATGTTTTTGCAAAGCAGAAGAAGCATTCAAACAATACGCCGACGAAACAGCCGCTATTATTGTTGAACCGCTTTTACAAGGTTCTGCAGGTATGAAGGTTTATCCGCCTTTGTATCTAAAAAAATTGAGAGAACTGTGTGATAAATATAATGTACATTTAATCGCAGACGAAATCGCAACAGGCTACGGAAGAACAGGAAAAATGTTTGCGTTTGACCATGCAGGAGTTTCCCCTGATATAATGTGTCTTTCAAAAGGCTTAACAGGCGGTTATATGCCAATGGCAATAGCTGTGACTACGCAAAAAATCTATGATGCCTTTTATGATGATTATTTGAAAGGCAAAGCCTTTATGCACTCGCATACTTATGCCGGAAACCCGCTTGCCTGCTCTGCTGCAGTTGAAGTATTAAAGATTCTTAAAGACGAAAATATAATCGAAAAAGCAAACGAAAGAGCAAAATATTTTAATAAAATTATTAAAGAAAAATTCCTTCCGCTCGAAAACGTTGGTGAAGTTCGCTCTATCGGTTTAGTTAACGCAATTGAACTTGTTAAAAATAAAGAAACAAAAGAACCTTTGGATTACACAAAAAGAACCGGATACCAGATTTATAAAAGAGCCCTTGAAAAAGGGGTTCTACTTCGTCCACTCGGAGATGTTATATATTTTAATCCGCCTCTTATCATTGAAGAAGCGGATATGGATTTTGTTACTGATGTTGCTTTAGATTGTACTCTTAAGCAATTGTATCAAAGTTAATTCCTGCTTTTGTTAAATCACCAAGAACTTTTGTAAGACTTTTTGATTCAGGTGAGTTGATTGTAATAGCTTCATTTGCAAAAAGCGCTGGCACAGGAGTTTCGCGTATAATGTCCAAAACGTCATTATAGAGAAGTTTTCTTCCTTTATTAAGTTCAGGGGTAATTCTAATATTCTTGCCTTCAAAGGCAGGGGATATGTTGTTAACTTGCATTTTCATTCTCCAGCTTATGTACAATCTCATATTAACATAAACATGACAAAAAATATTTTTTTCAAGGTTTACCATGGATATGAAGATATCTTTCAATCCAATTTATAGTCCGCAATTTAAGTCCTCTTCGTCTTTTTATAAAACGCAGGAGGGTAAAGAAATTGGAACTTTTACCTGGTTTTTTCGTCAGGATTTAGACTGGAAACGTTTTATTGAATATCAAACAGAGCTTTTCAAAAACAAAGATAATGTTAATATTGTTCAATTTGGAGCTTCTGATGGAACAGAAGCATACACATATTTGATGTCATTTTTTGAATATGCTGATGAAAAAGACATAGCAAAATTTTGCCCGATTGAAGCTTATGACATAAAAGAAAGTATGGTTAAAATGGCATCAGACGGGTATATCAATATATCTTCAACCGATAAAGAAAACATGGATAAACTTGGAATCAATTGGGAAAAATCTTTCCGTCTTGCCAAAACAGAACCTTATTATAACAATACAACTCTATATTTAACTAAATCACGACTAAAACAAAGAGTAAATTTCAATCATGGTGATATGTTTCAAATTTTGCCAACACTGAAAGATGAGTCAAACACAATCTTGCTTTGCAGAAACTGTCTCGGATATTTTGATGATACACCACAAAAAATATATCAATTTATCAAAACAGTTTCAGAAGTTTTAAAAAAAGATAGTTTATTTGTAACAGGAAACCTGGAAGCAGAAATACCATATATTGAATCTTTTCTACGCCAATCCAATTTTGAGCCTGTTATGCGCAATGTTTTTAAAAAACTATAGTCTTCCGCTTATAACTTTTGCAAGATACTGGATAAATATTGTAATTTCCCATATAAGAGTTCTGTGTTTTACATAGTATAAATCGTATCCCAAACGCTCTTCAGGTATACAGTCAACAGAATTAATCTGCTGCCATCCTGTCCAGCCCGGACGAACCCAGTTACGGCATTCCCAAAACGGAATATTCTCTCTGTTTTCAAGATAAACTTCTTCTCTTACAGGACGAGGACCGATTAAGCTCATTTCACCTTTTAAGATATTAAACATCTGTGGAATTTCATCAATATGGAATTTTCTAATTAATCTGCAGAATGGCATAATGCGTTTGTCATCATTTTCGATTTCTTCCAAATCATCATCAAAACCTTCATCAACTTTATCTTGATACATGGTTCTGAATTTAATCATTTTAAACGGCCTTCCAAATTTACCGATTCTTGTTTGAGTAAAGAAGACCGGCCCAAAGTCAGAAAGCTTGATTCCTATCATTGCAACAACAGACAATGGAAGAGTTACAATCAGAATTGCAATTGCAGAAATTATGTCCAAAACCTTCTTAATATGAGAATAAATTATGTGTTTTGGTCTTACATAATCATAAAACAGCCAGTTTACAGCCATTTTGTTAGTAAATAATTTTTTAGTGATATGAGCATAGAATGTAGGCATTCTCCAAACTTTCACACCAAGAGGAATACCTTTTGCTAAATCAGTAAGAATATTGGAATCCATTCTTGATTTAACCGCAATAATAACCATATCAACTTTATTATCTTTTATTACAGCTTCAGAATCATAAGTTAAACCCAAAATAGGAATAGAAGAGTCTTCTTCTTCAATATTATTCATATTATCATCCAAAAATCCGACAACTTTCATCCCGAGTTCCGGTCTGGATTGAATTTCTTCCGCAATAAGTTTACCATCTTGCCCTGCACCAACAATCAGAATATTTTTAACAGGCTTAAGGAATTTTTTGTAAAGCAAAAATACAAGTCTTACTGCTAAAACCCCTGTATAAATTAAAGCAGCATCCCAGAATGCCAGTGCGTAAGCAAAGCCGCCAAGAAGCGGAATTGATAAAGCTGCTGCCGCAAATACCGCAATAAAAACACCTTCAAATAACAAATAAATATCTTTAGGACGATATTTACGAACGCTGTAAAATCCTTTAAGAGTTAAAGCGGTTATAACCGATGCAGCAAAAATAAACATTACAATAAATAGTTTTGCAACGGTAGGTGCAATTAACATAAAGCTTATAAAAGCAACAAAAGCAGCGATTAACGCTTCAATAGTCGCTAATACATAAACAGATTTTGATAATACAGCCATAAAAACTCCTAATGTTGTCGTGCAACACTTATATTATAGCATATTTAGTGCAAATTTGTAATGTAATTATAATATTCATTTTGATTATATTTTTTTGCATTGGAAATTATTTTTTCTTTTGACACAAAACCCATTCGATAAGCGACTTCTTCCAAACAGGCAATCTTAATCCCCTGATTTTCTTCAATAGTCTGAACATACTGTCCTGCTTGCATTAAAGACTTGTGAGTTCCTGTATCAAGCCAAGCAAAACCTCTGCCGAAAATTTCTGTATGAAGTTTTTCGTTATTAAGATACATTTTATTCAAATCTGTAATCTCCAACTCGCCACGAGAAGACGGTTTAAGTGTTTTTGCATACTCTGCAACTTTATTATCATAGAAATATAATCCGGTTACTGCATAGTTAGACTTTGGTTTAGCAGGTTTTTCCTCGATATTAAGTGCTTTTCCGTTTTCATCAAACTCAACCACACCAAATCTTTCAGGGTCTTTAACATAGTAGCCGAAAATCGTTGCAATTCCATCTTCCGCGCGCTTAACAGCCTCTTTAAGAATTCCCGAAAATCCTGCACCATAAAATATATTATCGCCCAAAACCAGAGCAACAGAGTCATCTCCAATAAAGTCTTCTCCCAGAACAAATGCTTGAGCTAATCCGTCAGGGCTTGGCTGTTCTTTATATGAGAATTTAACCCCAAATTGCTCGCCTGTTCCCAATAGTTTTTTAAAATCAGGTAAATCTTGAGGAGTTGAAATAATAAGAATTTCCCTTATCCCTGCAAGCATTAAAACCGAAATCGGATAATAAATCATGGGTTTATCATACACAGGCAAAAGCTGTTTTGATGTTGCCATTGTAGTCGGATACAAACGTGTACCTGAACCTCCTGCAAGAACTATTCCTTTCATTATTCTTCCTCCCTGAGCATCAAATAATCTTTTAGAGCGATTTTCCAGTTTCTTGTAAGCCCGCTGTTATCCATTATACTATATTTCGGACGTTTGGCAGGACGCGGAAATTCTTCTGTTGTACAAGGTTTTAGATTAACGTTCAATCCTTCCTGTTCAAAAATTTCCTTAGCAAACCCATACCAGCTTGTTGAACCGCTTCCGCAAACATGATATGTGCCAAACGGCATATCCAAAATTTTAATAATTCCGTTTGCAAGCTCTACAGTCCAAGTAGGACATCCTATTTGGTCGTCAACAACCTTTAATTCGGGTTTATCAGCAAGTGAAATCATAGTTTCTGCAAAATTCTTGCCATGATGTCCATAAAGCCAGCTTGTACGAGCAATATAATATTTTTCACAATATTTTTTTACAGCTTCTTCGCCTTGAAGTTTAGTCAAACCATAGTTATTCAAAGGATTTGGAATATCATCTGTTTGATAAGGTTCGTTTTTTTCTCCGTCAAAAACATAATCCGTTGAAATATAAACCATAACTGCACCGATTTTTGCACAAGCTTTAGCAACATTTTCAGTGCCGATAACATTTATTAATTTTGCAGTTTCAAAATCTTCTTCGGCTTTATCAACATTTGTATAAGCCGCACAATGAACAACAATATCCGGGTTTTGTGCTGAAATAAATTCACTACAATCCTTAGTAATATCAAGATTGTGAATATCCGTCTCAATAACATCAAACCCGTTATCTTCCAAAATCGGACACAAATCCTGTCCCAACATACCGTTTGCACCCGTAACAAGAGCTATCATTATACTAAACTCACTTTCTTGAATTCAATATTCTTCATCCACTCTTGATTATGCAAATACCAGTCAATAGTTAGTTTTATACCCTCTTCAAATGTCAAAGACGGACTCCATCCGAGTTCAGACGTAATTTTATCATTAGAAATCGCATAACGCCTGTCATGTCCTAATCTATCATCAACATACTTAATAGAAGATTCATCCTTACCCATTGCATCCAAAATAAGATGAGTAATTTCAAGATTTGTTTTTTCGTTATGTCCGCCTATATTATAAACTTCACCGACTTTACCTCTGTGAAGTACAACATCAATCGCCTCACAATGGTCATAAACATACAACCAATCACGAACATTCAAACCATCACCGTAAACAGGTACTTTTTCACCCTTCAAAAGTTGTGAAATAAAGAACGGAATAAGTTTTTCAGGATACTGATATGGCCCGTAATTATTAGAACATCTTGTATTCAAAGTCGGAAGCCCGTAAGTTTCTCTATACGCCCTCACTAACATATCCGCGCTTGCTTTTGAAGCCGAATAAGGGCTGTTTGGAGCAAGCAGAGTAGTTTCATAAAAATATCCTGTTTTACCTAATGTTCCGTAAACTTCATCTGTAGAAACCTGCAAAAACCTTTCAATCCCGATTTCACGACATGCCTGTAGCAAGTTCAAAGTCCCTTGAACATTTGTTTCTATAAAGATTTCAGGGTGCTTAATAGAATTGTCTACATGAGATTCCGCAGCAAAATTCACAACACAATCAGATTCTCTTATAAGCTCTCTTACAAGATTTCGGTCACAAATATTCCCATGCACAAATCTATAATTCGGATTTTTTTCAACATCAATAAGATTTTCTAAATTCCCGCAATAAGTCAACGCATCAAGATTAATAATTTTATAATCAGGATGTTTTTGCAAAATATATCTTACAAAACAACTTCCAATAAAGCCTGCTCCGCCTGTTACTAAGATACGCATGCGAAAACCTCCTTCAATTTTGGCTGAACTTTGTCTTTCTCTGACAAAATCGGCTCAAAATCTATGCCCCAATCAACTTCTGACCAATGAATTCCTCTATCAGCCTGCGGAGCATATTCACCGCTTGCTTTATATAATAATTCAGCTTCCTCTGAAAGCACTACAAAACCATGCGCAAAACCTTCAGGGATAAAAAGCATGCACTTATTATCTTCCGAAAGCTCCACCTTAACATATTGTCCGAAAGTTTTCGATTCAGGTCGAATATCCATCGCAACATCATAGATTCTGCCTTTTGAACAGCGCACAAGCTTAGCCTGTCCATATGGTGATTCTTGATAATGGAGTCCTCTTAAAACCTTTGCTGTTGATTTAGAATGATTATCCTGATTAAACTCAACATCAATCCCGTTTTTTAAGAAATCAGATTTTTTATAACTTTCCATAAAAAATCCTCTGTTATCACCAAAAACTTTTGGCTTAACTAAGATAACATCTTCGATTTCTTGTCTAATAAACTCAAACGGCATCACGAATACTCCCTTCAATAAGGATACTATAATTTGGACAATATTGCAAAATATCATACATGCGGTTGATGTTTTAAAATTCATATTCAAGTTT
>CAMTNN010000068.1 GCA_947073895.1 uncultured cyanobacterium | reverse complement strand
GCAAAATTACATCTTTTGTATTTTTCGAATAGTGCGCTAATGCAGAGTTTTTATTAATTGCAACAATTGAGTTGAAACTTAATGATTTTGCTCCGAATCGAATAAATTCTTCTCTGAGTTTTATTGCAATATCATATTCAGATAGGTTATCATTGGATTCAATGTAATCTCTGATGGAGTTTACTGCCTTATCAGTTCTTTCAAATGCTTTTTTGTAAGACTCAATTTCTTCATCTGTTTTTATTGATTTGAGATATTTTACTCCTGACGGCATATAAACAGGATTTTTTATCAGAGAATAATCCCATGCATTGATCGATGTTTTATCAACAATAAGCTCGCCTTGAAAATTTCTTAAATATGTTTCGCATGCCTCATTATCTGTAAATAAAAGCATATCTCCGTTGTTTATAACAAGTTTTGCCCAAATTTTTGAAGAACAATCTTTTGAAAAATCTCTATAACCTGTTAAATAAGAGACTTCTTCTAAATTGCTTATAAATGTTGGCTTTTTAGGTAAAAATTCTTTAGGTTTACATTCTGTTTTGTATTTTGGTTCACTATGCGGTTCCGTAAAATTATTTATAGGATCAATCTCAAGCAATTTTACTTTATAACCGTTAAAACCTTCCAATCGAGCCTGTGAAACCTTCTTGGCAACAATTCCCAATGTTTTTTTAGGGTTAATTAGCTTGCGAATCTCATCGTCCTGCTTTTGTCCAAGGGTTAATTTTACAACTGTTACCCCTTCTTTTGCTTCCAAATCAGCTTGAGTATGGTATCTTCCGTCAACAAAAAGGTAAATACTATCTTTAATGACTAACGCATCTCCTGTAGAACCGGAAAAACCTGTCAATGTATAACGCGCATTTTCACTTAAAGCGGAATACTCCACTAAGTATTCGTTAGTGGAGTTTACCAGTAAATAATCTATGTTTAGCTCGTCAAGTATTTTATGCATCTATACCTGTACATTTAATTAAGTGCCAGCCGAATTGAGTCTCTATAGGTTCTGAAATTTCACCTTCTTTAAGTGCAAAAGCTGCATCTTCAAAAGGTTTAACCATCATACCTTTGCCAAACCATCTCAAATCACCGCCGTCACGACCGGATGGGCATTTTGAATATTCTTTTGCCAAATCTTCAAATGCTACACCATTTTTGATATCTAATAACAAGTTTTCTGCCTGTTCTTTTGTTTCTACTAAAATGTGGCTTGCTCTAATTTTCATAAAAGTCTCCTTATTAAGTACTATTTTATTCTAGCATAAAAGGGGCGAAATGATATAATCATTTCGCCCCTCTCTTTTAAAAAAAAGCCGGTCAAAAGACCGGCGTAAATATCAACCAACAATTTCTTTTACTTCAGCTTGAAGGTTTTTAGAATCAACCTTGATACCAGGGCCCATAGTTGTTGTTAAATAGATAGATTTAACATAAGTACCCTTTGCTGAAGCAGGTTTTGCTCTAAGAACAGCATCTGCCAATGTTCCGAAGTTCTTAATCAAATCTTCGGTTGCGAATTGAACTTTACCGATAGGACAGTGAATCATACCCTGTTTATCAGCTCTGAATTCAACTTTACCAGCTTTAGCATCTTTAACTGCTTTTGCGATATCTAGAGTAACAGTACCTGTTTTAGGGTTTGGCATCAAGCCTTTAGGACCTAAAACACGACCTAATTTACCTAACATACCCATACAGTCAGGTGTTGCAATTAATGTATCAAATTCAAACCAGCCTTCAGAAATTTTATCAATGATATCTTCTGTACCGTAGAAATCAGCGCCTGCGTCTTTTGCTTCGTTAACTTTTGGTCCTTTAGCGATAACGCAAACACGAACTTCTTTACCCAATCCTGCAGGTAATACTACAGTTGAACGGATTTGTTGATCAGCGTGTTTAACTTCGATACCTAATCTCATGTGGCATTCAACTGTTTCGTTGAATTTTGCTACTTCTTTAGAGATTTCTTGTAATTTTACTAATGCTTCACGACCGCTTACAGGTTGTTCAAATCCTGCAAGAAGCTCTTGAAGTTTCTTTTGTTTTTTAGTTATTTTAGACATTTTATTTCTTTCCTTTCATGGTGATAACGGATTTAGAATCCTTCCATTTGTTTACTAATACTGAGCCTTATGCTTCTTCTTTAACAGTAACGCCCATTGCTCTGCAAGAACCTGCAATCATTTTTACAGCAGCATCCATAGAAGTTGCGTTCAAATCGTTCATTTTGATTTTAGCGATTTCTTCTAATTGAGCTCTAGTAATTTCAGCTACCTTAGTTTTATTAGGCACTGCAGATCCTTTAGGAATGTTTAATGCCTTTTTAATAAGAACTGGAGCTGGAGGTGATTTAGTTACGAATGTGAAACTTCTGTCTTCGTAAACATCAATAACTACCGGAATAATATATCCAGCTTGTGATTCAGTTTTAGCATTGAATTGCTTACAGAAATCCATGATGTTAACACCATGTTGACCCAAAGCAGGACCAACCGGTGGTGACGGATTTGCTTTACCAGCTTCGATTTGAAGCTTGATTTTTCCTACTACTTTTTTTGCCATTTTGTTCTCCTTTCGTGGTCCAAACGGGGCTTCACCCCTTCCACGTTTTTTTACTTCACTTCGGAGTCTATATTAAAACTCCACCGTATTTCTTAGTTTATCTATTTTTACTTAGGAGTATATTTACCCCTATAATTTTTGAATTTGTTTATATTCTAATTCAACAGGTGTTTCACGACCAAAGATAGATACCATTGCTCTAAGTTTTGCCTTATCAGGGTAAACTTCGGTGATGTCCCCAACAAACTCTGCAAATGGTCCGGAGGTGATTCTAACTTTTTCGCCGACTTTAACATCCATTTCAACTTTTTGAACTTGAGCTGTTGAACGGTGAATAATCTTTTTAATTTCACTTTCTTTAGCCGGAATAGGTTTCTTAGCTGAACCAACGAATTTTGTAACACCGGCAGTGTGTCTTACTACATACCAGCTGTCTTCGTCCATAATCATTTCAACAAGAACGTATCCAGGGAAGATTTTTTCTTCTTTTTCCTGTTTTCTTCCGCCTTTAATCTGGGTAACAGTTTTCTGAGGTACTTCTACTCTGAAAATTTTGTCAGCCATGTTCATGTATTCAATACGTTTCTCAAGATTGCTCTTAACCTTATTTTCGTATCCTGAATAAGTATGAACAATATACCAGCGTTTTTGGTTCTTTTTATCAGAAGATTTTACTGATTCTTCAGTCGATTCTTCAATAAACTCTTCGTTTACAATATTTTCTTCTTTTTCACTCATTATTCTTACCCTTTTTTGGTTAAATTATGATTTTTACATGTGGTGATTAAAACCTGACAATAACGCATTGAATATTATATCAACAAAATAAATAAAAACAGTGAATACAAATACAATGGCAACAACAAAAAATGTTTCTACAACAACCTGATGTTTTTCTGGCCAAGTAATCTTGCCCCACTCAGTTCTAACGCCTTTAAAATAATTTGTTATAGCATTTTTTGTGTTTGAAAAATTGTCGTTCATTTTGTTCTAATTACCTTTTAGTTATAAATCGCGCCCTGAAGGACTCGAACCCTCGACATCCGGTTTTGGAGACCGACGTTCTACCAACTGAACTAAGGACGCATAATTCGGGCTAGTCAGAAAAACTGTCGTCGCCCTACCGAACATTCGGCTTATTTTGTTTCCTTGTGAGTTGTGTGTTTTTTACAAGTCGGACAATATTTAGAAAGTTCCATTCTGTCCTTAGTGTTCTTTTTGTTTTTTACTGTTGTGTAGTTTCTTTCTTTGCAATCTTCACAAGCAAGAACTACCATTCTGTCGTTTTTACCTTTGATACCCATGATTTGATTCCTTTATATTTATAGTATTTTAAAACCTTTTTAAAAGAGAATGTGAACTGTCACATTCTTTAATTCTCGGCGTATGCCTAAATTCTAAAATAAACATATTCAAATTGCAAACGGTAAAATCCGAACAGACTAGATTGTAACAAATCTGTTACAAATGGGCAATTATACATCTGAGTAATACTTTAATACAACATAGAAAAAAAGACGAGAATATGAGGTACAATACAGGTATCTGCATTGTACTGTAAATTTTTGTAACAATTATTGCGAAAACTCTAAAGTTTTCCCAAAACCTGCCGTTAAACATGCAAAGTAGGTTTGTTACATTGATTTAAAGAAAGGAGTATTAAACTTATGGGTATTAATTTTGACGGTGTAAATCCGGAGATTAAGGCAAAGCTGGAAAATGTTGTCTCTGATGGCAAGGTTTCAAAAGCTGAATATGACGCCCTGACTCCTGCTGAAAAAGAAGCTTTGGAAGCAGGTTTGGCTGGTAAAGTTGAAGACGGTGCTTTTGATGCATTTAAGCCAGGCGGTAAAGCTGCTAAAGGTGCTAAAAAAGAAGAAGAAGAACGTCCTTGGTATCAGGCTTTAGGAATTGGTGCTGCTGTTACAGCAGGATGTTCTGTTGTAGGCGGTCTTATTGGTGGTGCCGTTGGCTTCTTTGCCGGCGGTGTCGGCGCAGTACCGGGTGCTATTGCCGGTGCTAAAACAGGTGCGCTTTTAGGTGCGGTACTTACAGGTACATCTCTATTAACATCTTGTAGTGATTATGATGAGCCGTATGATCCGTCGATAAAAATTGAAGATAATTCGAAAATTGAAGTTAATGTTGAATTAGCTGTAAATATTCAACAAGTTGCAAATGATGATAACGTGAAAAATCATCAGGAAATTGTTAATCTTTTAAATTCAATTTTAACAGCCATTAATAACGGAAACAAAGTTAATCAGGAAAATCAAAATTTATTAAACAAAATCCTGACTGCTCTTACAACTGCAAATTTGAATGATGAAGATATCAAAAAACTGTTGCAAACTATTCTTGATACTATGAATCAGGCCATTGCTGATGGTAAAGAAATTTC
The DNA here is from genome assembly GCA_947073895.1 of uncultured cyanobacterium. Classification (GTDB taxonomy): domain Bacteria; phylum Cyanobacteriota; class Vampirovibrionia; order Gastranaerophilales; family Gastranaerophilaceae; genus CAG-196. The sequence goes on along the minus strand of CAMTNN010000068.1, from coordinate 2,517 downwards.
AGACAAACAAACTAAGATTATGAATGCAATTTTAGACGCTATTGGTAATTTAGATGCTAATATGTCCGCACAATTCCTTGAGCTTCTGGGTAAGCTGGATAATTTGGGTGAAAACAACTATAATATGCTAGTTGATATCCTGAATGCTATTAAAACCGGTAATGCCGATAATAACGAAATCCTTAAAGCAATCTTAGATAAGGTTGTTGAAGGTAACGAACAAAACAAAGATATGGATGCTAAAACACATCAATTATTGGCAGATATTCTTAATAGTATTGGCAATTTTGAAAATAGCATGAAAGATGCAATTATGAAATTAATTGCTAAAGTCGATGATGTATCTGTAATGACAGAGCAAAATAAAGCTCTTCTTGAAGCAATTCTGAAAAAAATGGGCGATATGGATTCCGCTAACCAGAAAAATTTTGCAGCAATATTAAAAGCAATTGCAGAAGGTAATAAGATAAATGCTGAAGGCGTAAAAGTGTTGACTAATATCTTAAATAAACTTGGGGAAATGGATAATGCAACACAGTCTTATTTCAAAACCGTTATTGATATGTTAGTAAAAGGCAATAATATTAATGCAGAAATCTTGAATAAGCTGAATAAGGTTCTTGCAAAACTTGATAAAATTGATGCAAATCAAGCTAACTTCTTCAGTATGGTGCTGGCTAAATTTGATAAACTTGATGCGGGTCAACAGCAAAGTCTTGAAAAAATCCTTGATGCAATTAATAAAAACACTGCTGCAATTAATGACAATACTGTTGTTGCCAAAGCTACTTATGAATTAGTTGCTAAATTGTTAGACAAGATTGATGATCTTAAAGCAAATTCAAACGTTAATGTATCAGAAATCTTGGATGCAATTGCTAATATCTCTATTGGTGGTGGCGGCGGAAACGTAGATTTATCTACAATTGAAAAACTGTTGGCTGATTTGTTAAAATCATCTGAAATGAATAATAAGGTTTTAACAAGCATTGAAGCTAAACTGGATGCAGTTTCCGTAACATTAGGCGGTATTAAAGTCGCTCTTGGTGAAGGACACGAATCAATTATCAAAAAATTGGATGAAATCCTTAATAAGATTCCAAACGGATGCAAATGTGATATTAGTGAAATCCTTATCAAATTGGATATTCTTATTGAATCAATCAAGAAAAATCCTGATGATGACAATAAACATGAAGGTATTCTTGATGATTTGGAAGATCTTTTCAACTAAGATTGAATTTTTAAAGGGCGAATGCGAAGCATTCGCCCTCTTTTTTTTTGCTCATATTGTCAAAAGTATTCTAATATTGTATGATTATCTGGTAAAGGGAGAGAGTAAATGGATTTTAGTACAGATTTTTTTATAAGAATACTTGCAGCGCTTATTTTAGGCTTTTTGTTAGGTTTGGAGCGTGAACTTACAAACAAATATGCAGGGTTGAGAACACATATATTAGTTTGTTTAGGTGCATGTATCTTTACTATTATTTCTGTTTACGGTTTTCCGACTTTTGTTGATGGAGATAATGTTATTATTTCGCAGGCAACAGGTATAAGAGATTCCGGTCGTGTTGCTGCTCAAATAGTATCAGGGATTGGCTTTATTGGTGCGGGCGCTGTGCTTAGAAACGGCCCGATGATTATTGGGCTTACAACTGCAGCTACATTATGGATAAGTGCTGCAATAGGTATGACCTGTGGTGTTGGGATGTATGATGTTGCAATTATGGCAACTGTTATTTCTGTTGCAGTTCTTACTTTGATAAGAGTTTTTGAAAGACGTTTCTTACCGTCAAGTATTAAAAGAGCAAAACGTTTTAAAATAACTGTATATTGCGATGAAACTCATGTTAAGACTCTGCAAGAATATTTTTCTTGTGCAGTAGATAAAGTTGATGAATTTGCTTCAAAACGACTGATTGAGAATCCTGAAAAAGCTAAAGTTACCTGCCGTTTTGAATTGAATCAGAAAAAAGTTATGAATGATATCTATAATAAGCTAACTGATATTTGCAATCCGGATTCAGTCAACTTACAGGAATTGAATGATTAAAGAAGAAAAGAAAATAACTAAATACAGTTTTCAGAAAACGAAATCTCAAATTATTGCAGATTATTTGAGAACGGTGAGCTTTTCGATTCTTTTTGCAATTATTCTTACTTCCGGTATGGCATTGCATGCCAGAAACGAAATGCTCAAGGATATATCAACCAGTTCAGAAACCAAACAGAATATGGATAGGCAGCTTGCGCAGCAATTAATACAAAGTACTAATTTGATGAAGGATTTGCCTTCAAGAAAATCTACTGTATGTATGCATATAGGAGAGCTTTATGAAACAGCTGGTGACTACAAAAATGCTCAAATTGCTTATGAATTTGCTGTAAAAAAAGCAAAGCCGGGTAATTACACTCCTACATATAAACTTATTTGTGTTTTGTCTGCTCAAGATAAATTGAAAGAATCAGAAATTATTTTAAGCGAAATTAAAGATAAAACAGATAAGGGCTTAA
>CAMTNN010000067.1 GCA_947073895.1 uncultured cyanobacterium | reverse complement strand
TTACAGATTGATACAATAAGTCATAAACATCAATCTCTTTTTCGCCGTTCAAATCGGTAATAAACTGTCCACCTGAGAGTTCCAGCTCTGTACCATATTCATCTTGAAGCGAATGCTTGGCGTAAGTTTCTTCAATATCGATATCCAAATCGTATTCAAATTCTGTCAAACATCTGTCACAAGTAAGCTTAATTTTACCTTGGACATCACCTGTAACTTTAATATACTCACCCAATGACTCAAATTCTAAATCGGCTTTAATATCACAGCCAAATTCTTCCATAAACTCGTTGAATTCATACCCGAGAATCTTATCAGATTCGCGTTCAATATCCTCGATAAGAATCTTATTGTGCATAAGGCTCCTCTTGTAATACCAATCCTGCCATTTGAGTAGAAACAAAGCAAAGTTTTTTAATCGGGCCGATTGGTTCTTTTTCAACAAGAACAGGAGTCGGACTCTTCATAAGCTGTTTTAACTCAGCATAAATCGCCTGCGGATTATCAAAATACATAACAACAGGAGTAGCTGAGCCTTTTAGAAACAAAATTACAGCCTGTCTTGTTTTTTGAGGTGTATTGAAATTTTGAACCATGGTATTCTCCTTTTTATCTACCTTTCCGTATTATATTATAAAATAATTTTCTTGAATAGTAGCACTACAAAAATAGAAAATCATTGATATATTTTCTGTTTTCGCTATAATAATTTATGATACAGGCAAAAGATTTAGATTAAAATATGTTAAAGCTGAATTTCGATTAAAAGAAAGGAGGAAACGCATGTTAATCGAAATCAATGCAAAAGAACTACTGCTGATATTAGCAATAGTTCTTCAAACCAAATCCATGTTTAAATAATGTGGAACAGGTTGTGGGTGTACGCATCACCCATGCCTGTATCTATATTTTAACCGATATTAAAAATTTTTCAAGGGTGGAAATTATGTTTGAAAAGATTAATGAAATACTTAAGAACAACGGTGTTATAGCGTTTGTAACAGACACAGTATGGGGGCTTGGATGCTTGCCTACAAGCGAAAAAGCCGTAAAAAAGATTTATGATATTAAGCACCGCGAGGCCAAAAAACCACTTATTCTTATGAGCAATGAGGTTTATAACCTGTTTGATTATGTAAAACAGCCTATTGAAAAAGAAGCACAGCGATTAATTAAAAAGTATTTCCCAGGAGCTTTAACTCTGGTTTTGGAGAAATCAGAAAACACTCCTGATTACATTACATCTTCAATGCCGACTGTTGGAATCAGAATCCCTGATAACGAAACTTTTGCAAAAATTTGTGAATCAATCGACGGACACGTCTTAGCAACAACAAGCGCAAACCTGTCAGGCGACCCTGCTGCCTTAACTTACGATGAAGCAGTTGCTTATATAGGAAATCAGGTTGATTTAGTTATCCCGTCATACGACTGTGAAGCACAAGGGCGAGCTTCAACAGTTGCAGGATTTAAAGATGGTAAAGTTGTAATTTATCGTCAAGGCGAAATTGAAATAATTTAAGTAAATCCAGGGGTTGAAAATTTTTCAAAATGGGTTAAAATAAAAGTACAGGCATGGGTGGCGTTAGCACCCACACCTGCAGCCCTAATTAAAGGACTTTGATGGTAAGAACTATTGCTAATATTAGTAATAGTTCTTTTTCGCTGATGATTACTATCATTTGCGCCTCCTTTCTTGTAAAAATCAGCTTAAATAACAGTAAAAATCTTTTGCCTGTACTTCTTGTTGTATTGTAACATAAACTTGTAAATTTATCAAATTATTCTACAAAAGTTTTTAGAATTTCCAGCGCCTGTTTTTGTCTCGCAGGAGGAATATTTAATGCAATTTCGTTGAGTTGGTCGATAAATGTATTGCCGGTTTTTACAACAGGAAATGAAAACAAATCTTCTTCCCCTACTTCCAAAACCTCACATAATTTATAAAAAGTCTCAGGCTTAATAAAAGACTTACCTGTTTCCCACTGGCTTATTGTTTTAGATGTCACATCAAGCTTTTCTGCCAAAGCTTCTTGACTTAAATTTCTAAGCTTTCTATAATCTTTTATTTTTTTCCCAAAAGTTTCTAATAACCTGAACATATTTCAAGGATAGAGTATTTTATAATCTATCTCTATAACAAATTAGGTTATTATCATAACCTAAATAGTTATATTCACGTACATAGCACATAACAAAAAAGTTGTAGAAAAATATAAAACCAAAGCGCGGAAACAGCTTATACCAAATGTTTTAGCGATTTATTATTTTTTAAAACGGGTAATATTTTTACATTCAATTTTCATATAATTTCCAATTTCCTCGCAATGCAAATTGCTTCCATAATATTATCCGATTTGAATTTTTCACATACATGGAACTCCAACTGTTTTAAACCGTAATAACTCCATAATCCCAACTGTTCAATCAAATCTTTTTGCCTTATATTTTGAGCTCTTAGTTGTAATAGCTTCAACTCGCGCTCAGATAGGTCGGGCTTTTTTATTATTTTCATCTTATCAAACTTCGCCTTAAGAAATCTTTTCCTAAACTTTTTTGCAACATCCTTATGAGAAATAAATTCCTTTTTTATAGCAACCGATATCAATTCCTGCCTGCTTTGCACATCAAATTTCTGATACAATAACTGCACTCGTTTTTTGATATTATTTACCTTTTTCCCTGTTCTATCCGCAATTTCACGCAAAGTCAACCCGCTTGCCAAAAGTTTCAATAACTCTTCCTGACTTTTAATAATATGTAATTTTGAAGGTTTTGTTGGGAAATAATAAAAATAGTCACGCATATTATTCAGATTGGGAATGTAAATGAGATGTAAATGACATATAAATGATAAGTATAAAACAATATTATACTTTTGTATGCTAGTTGTCAACAGGATTCTATTAGATTATCCGTACAAAATAAGCACAGGTGATTATGCAAAAGAAATTAAAATCCAGTGGTAGTGGCTGGGAACTGTATTTTACAAAACCAATGCTCCAATTATTGGGCTATAACCCCAAAGAAACTGTGCTATTGATTACTTCTGTGAATAAAACAATTAATATTGAACCTGTTGAAGATTTAGAAAAATATAAAAATAACATGATAAAAAAACTGCAACGAAGCAGTAATAGTTATGGCTTATATTTTACACAAGCATTGCTCGACGTACTTGAATTCAACCCCGAAACTGATATTCTGGATATTGAAATTGCCGGAAACAAATTGATTATCAAAAAACTACAATAAAAATTTAGGCTTCGCCTTCAATTTTAGATTCAGGAGCTTCTGTTTCAGTTTTTGCGTATTTATTTATTGCTTTACCTTCATTTTTGACAACAACTTTTTCTTCTGTTTTTTCTAATTCTGCTTTTTCAGGCCGTTGCGTATCCTTATTCTCTTCGTGCTCTTTGCAGTATTTCATATACTCATCATAGGTGATTTTTCCGTCATTGTTGGCGTCCATCTCTTCAGAATATTTATCATCACCTTCTTTTGCATAAACAGAGTCTGCATCGGATTTGATTTGGCTAATTTGTTCACTGCTTTCGGCACGTTGTGTATTAAGCTGATAATTAAGCCTGTCTTTTAACATTTGCTGTTGTTGCTTAACACTTATATCATGCTCTTTACAGTAATCACGAAATTCTTCAAGCGTAATAACACCATCTTCATCAGCGTCCATTTCTTTTTGATACATCGGATCGCCTTTTTTAGCATAAACCATTTTTTCATTGTTGTTTATACCAGTGTTATTTTTTATTGCAATATTGCTTGCACTTTGAATAAGCTTTAAATCTAATCCATTTACCATACTTGAATCCTTTCAACGATACTATTCTTATTATAACGCGCTTTTGAAAAATCTCAATCTTATGTTACAATTAGCAAACGAGGGCACAAAATATGAAAATTCTTATATCCAATGATGACGGAATATTATCTAACGGAATCCGTGCGCTAATCGAAGCACTATCACCGTGTCATGAAGTTTATGTTGTAGCTCCTGACAGGGAAAGAAGCGCTGCAGGGCATTCTTTGACTTTACACACCCCGCTTAGGGTTGAAGAAGTTGAGCCTAAATACGGTGCTAAGCGCTGTTGGATGACAACAGGAACTCCGGGAGACTGCGTTAAGTTAGCTATTAACGCGATTTTATCAGAGGAAGAAAAACCTGACTTGGTTATTTCAGGTATCAACCACGGCCCAAATTTGGGTGCGGATATTCTTTATTCAGGCACAGTAAGCTGTGCCATGGAAGGTGCTATGATGGGGTATCCGAGTATTGCAACTTCTTTAGCAAGTATGAAAACAGAATATGAAGATTTCAAATTCGCAGCTAATTTTGTTGCAGAATTATTAAACAGATTAGATGCTTATAAAATCCCGCCAAAAACAATTTTGAATATAAATATTCCTGGTCTTGAAAAAGACGACATTGGCGGAATTGCAGTAACAGAGCTCGGAAGCAGAATGTTTACGGACGAATACGAAAAACGAGTTGACCCGAGAGGAAAAGTTTATTACTGGATGGCCGGCGAGTTAATAACTGAACCCGAAACCGCTTCTACTGACATTGCAGCGGTTAGAAATAATATGATTTCGATTACGCCGATAACTTATGAGATGACAAGAGTAAATTTAATGAAAGAATTATCAGATAGCCTTTGTCATGAAGATGTTTGTACCTGGTTTTAGGGGTAAATTATTCAGGTAAATGGTTATAATTTTTAATCCATTCGTTTAGATAGGTTTGTTTTTTATCACCATCTAAATCTTTTATATTGTACATACCATTTTCATTGCCCCATATAACAAAATCATCTATTAATCCTGCATCAAATGCTTTTTTTGCAATTTCTGTTCCACGACTTTCACATGCCAACTCTTGAGATTGAGTATATTTATCATATTTCTTAATTCCATGAGTTATTTCATGGATAAGAATTTTTACAAAATTACCAGTATTTGGCTCCCAACTATCATTAATATTAAAAATAACATTATCTGAATTTCTGTCATATCTTGCAGGACCCTCTGTTATAGATTCAAGATTTGTTTCTATATCAAATTTATTCAAATAATTAAGTTCATCTTGAGTTAAAGCTAGTTTTTCTGCATTCTCTATTAAAATCTTTTTTGCTTCTGCCAGTTTTGCTTTATAATTTTCTTGCTCTTTTTCTTTGCGATGGCATTCAACATTTTGAATTTGAGGACCCTGCGATTGCTGTATACTTTCGCCTGCAATACCATCAATAAAACTTCTAACATTATTCCAAAGATGTCCGAGTTTAGTCATTACAGCTTTTTGAAAATTCGGCACTTCATCATTTTGCAAAACATCATTACCATCCACATCACATTCTGCAAATATACTGTTGAGCTGTTCAATATCAGCTTCAGAGACCAAAGTATTACCCTCTGAAAAATAAGTTGTAAAAGCAGTTTTTTGAATTTCCATGTCATATATAACGGCATATAATATTGAAAACTTTAATTTTTGATAGATAATTATTAAGAATTATGAAAAACATCAGACAATCAAATATAAACATTCACAAAGATGCGTGGGTTGAGATTAATCTCGAACACATGGCTCAAAATATTCAGGAAATAAAAAAAGGTATTCCTAAGAATAAAAAAATGATGGCAATTGTTAAGGCCGACGCTTATGGTCATGGCGCGCAAATGCTTGCTCAAACAATGCTTGCGTCCGGCGTGGATATGTTTGGTGTGTCATCGGTTGATGAAGGTCTTGATTTAAGACAGGCAAAAATCAAGGCTCCGATTCTTGTTGTCGGTGCTGTTCCTATTTGGGCAGTTGAAGCTGCCGCACAGAATGATATTGCGATTTCTGTTTTTAATGACTCTCATCTTAAAGCTTGTAAAGAAGTATATGAGCGCACAGGAATCCGCACAAAAGTTCATGTAAAAGTAGATACCGGCATGAACAGAATCGGTGTTCGCTCAGAACTTGCAGGTAAATTTATCAGAGAAGTTCAGGAAGCTAATTATTTGAAGCTTGAAGGTATATTCACCCACCTTGCTGCAGCAGAAGAAATTGATGAAACCGAAAAACAATTCAGCCGTTGGAATGAAGCTATTGATGGAATTGATACAGCAGGACTATTATTACATGTTCAAAATACTGCGGGTACTTTTTCTTACGATTTTCCTTCAAATATGGTGCGTGTAGGGATTTCTTTATACGGATTGTATCCTGACTTACCGTCAAAATATAATTATAAACCTATGCTCAAACAGGTAATGAGCTTAAAAGGCAGAATTACTAATATTCACGAGGTTAAAACAGGTGAAGGCGTAAGCTATTCTCATACTTTTACTGCTTATGAACCAACACGCGCTGCTACGATTCCGATTGGTTACGCAGATGGTGTTTCAAGAAAATTATCCAATAAGATTTACGGCAAACTCAATGGAAAAAAAATCCGCCAGATTGGAAATATTACTATGGATCAGATGATTTTTGACCTTGGTGATACTAAGGCAGAAATTGGTGATGTTGTGACTTTATTAGATGAAGAAGATTTGAGCCTTGATACCTGGGCAGAGATTTTAGGTACAATCAATTATGAACTAACCTGTCGTCTAAAGGTACGTTTACCGAGAGTTTATACACGATAGGATAATGTTTTTTATTAAATTTTAAATTAGACTCCTAAAAAAAGGAGTCTAATATGTTGAATGAAATCGAAAATATTGAAGCGCGCCAGATTCTTGATTCACGCGGGAATCCAACTGTTGAGGTTGAAGTTGAACTTTATGACGGCATAAAAGCACACGCATCCGTTCCATCAGGAGCTTCTACAGGAACTTTTGAGGCGTTAGAGCTTAGAGATAAAAATCCTAACGATTATTTTGGTAAAAGTGTTGGAAAAGCTGTTGATAATGTTAATACGATAATAGCCGAAAACCTTGTAGGAGAAGATTCTTCTAATCAGAGAATGATAGATAATCTTATGCTTGACCTTGACGGAACATTCAATAAATCGACTTTAGGTGCAAATGCAATTTTAGGAACTTCCCTTGCTTGCGCACGCGTGTCTGCAAAAGCTTATGACATGCCGCTTTACAGATACTTAGGCGGAGTTAATGCAACTGTTTTACCGACTCCTATGATGAATATTTTAAACGGCGGTGTTCACGCTAACAACAATCTGGATTTTCAGGAATTTATGATTGCACCGACAGGAGTTGCTTCATTTTCGGAAGCAATAAAAGCGGGGGCTGAAATTTTTCAAACTCTTAAACAAATTCTTAACGAAATGGGACTTCCTACAACTGTAGGTGATGAAGGTGGTTTTGCTCCAAATCTTAGTTGTACCGAGCAAGCACTTGAAATAATAATTAAAGCGATTGAAAAAGCAGGGTATAATACAAAGATTATTAAAATTTGCCTTGATGTTGCAGCATCCGAGCTTTATGAAGAAGGCGAATGTTCAGGCGGGGTTTGTTCTTTATCTAAATACAAATTAGCAGGTGAAAACCACAGTTTCACATCAGAAGAAATGATTGAATATCTGGCTAAATTGGTTCAAGA
>CAMTNN010000066.1 GCA_947073895.1 uncultured cyanobacterium | reverse complement strand
TTTTATACTAGACGAAGAAGACGATAGGGATTTGGAATCGTACACGCTGCCGAGACTCGTTACGACAGCACCCGAAACAATTCCGGTAAAAAAATCTTTAGCAATCGCTACTGCTCTTCATCCGGCAATAGCAGGTCTTATATGGTTGATTTCTATAATTTTAATGTTTATGGGGATTAATCTTTTTAAGTTTAATAAAATAAAACCTCAACCTAAAAAAGATATTGAGTTCGTGCTCGTAGATAAACCGGGAACACCACGTGATCCTAATACAAAAAACCGTGCTGATATCAGCTCCAGAAGCGGTGGCGTTAACGACCCGACAAGGAAAGTTTCAATGCCGTCTCCTGCACCTCAAAAGCAGAAAAAACCTTCTGCAGCTGCAGCAAACGCAAATAAAATAATCAAGAAACAGCAACAACAGCAGAAGCAAACACAGCCTGTCAAAAAGCCTGTACAGCAGCAAACAAAACCTCAAACACAACCGAAGGTTCAACAGCCTGCTGTAAACAAGCCTTCACCGGCTAAACCAGCTCCACCAACAGCTAGACCAAGTGCTAAACCAATGTCTACAACTGCACCTGTTGCTAAACCTTCCACACCGTTTTCAGTTCCTGCTCCAAAAGGAGCACCGGTAGGTAAAACCTTATCAACTGGACCTATCGGCGGGACATCAGCTCCTACAGGGATAGCTAAAGCCGGCGGTGGAAACGCTTCCGGAGGTTCAGGAACCTACGCACCAAGACCTTCATTATCACCTTCTGCTGGTTCAGGTGGCAGCGGTCAATTATCTCGTGGCTCAAAAACCGGCGGAACAGGAAATGTCGGCAACCCTGGAGGAGGCGGAGGCGCACCGGGAATAGATGCTCTCAGAGAACCTGATTTCGGGCCTTATATGAGAGAATTACAGCGCAGAATCAAGCTTAACTGGGATCCTCCTAAAGGGAATGAAAGCAAAACTGTTGTATTGTTATTCAAGATAGCAAAAGACGGCAGATTGTTATCAAGCAAGGTTCATCGCTCATCAGGATTACCGTCTGCAGACCAGGCAGCATTAAAAGCAGTTGAACTTACTGCACCATTCAGACCATTGCCTGCGGATTTCAAAGGACAAAGTATTGATATTCAGTTTACTTTTGACTACAGAGTATTCGGTGCATCAAGATATTAGAGAAACAGAGTAAGATAATATAAAGAAAAGAGGATTTTATGGACTTATTGTTACATTCAATACAATTGGACTGGCCGGTATTATTACCTATATTCCTATGTTCAATATTGACAGTATTTGTGGCGATTGATAGAGGAGCTTACTATCAAGCAAACAAAAGAAATGTTATTGAACTTATTCCAAGATTACAAAAAGAGCTTGCTAAAAATAACTTAATGGGCGCTCAAAATATCGCAGTACAATGTGGTGGTATTATCGGTGAAGTTACAGAAGAAGCTGTAAGAATTCTTTCTGAACAGAAAAAAGGCTTCTCAAGAGCATTCGATATTGCAGCAGCTCTTGCTACAAGAAAACTTGAGCATAGATTAACAATCTTAGGTACAATTGGCGGTGTTGCACCATTCTTGGGTTTGTTTGGTACAGTAGTTAGAATCCTTTACACATTCCAGGATTTAGCTTCACAAGGTAACCAATCTGCAGCAGTTGCAATGGGTATCGGTTCAGCATTGATTGCGACAGCATTCGGTCTTGGTGTTGCGATTTTAGCAGTAGTTTGTTATAACACTTTCCAATCTACAGTTAAAAGATTTGAGGATGACTTCCAATTGATTAAATTGTTATTCTTAAGCTTTGTAGACTCCGAAGACGAAGTAAAAGCGCCAAGTGCATCTTCAAGTGTAGCATTATAATTAAACCCGCCAACGCGAACCCGCCGGTAACTCGTTCAAAAGGTGCACGGACGAGTCCAAATTCAAGTTGGTAGCCTTTAGACAAAATGTGCACCGCCCAAAGGATTAAAGAAAAAATGGGGATTAAAACAGGTAAAAATACCTTATTTACAGAGATTAATATAACACCGCTTACGGATATTTTTCTGGTGCTGTTAATTATTATGATGGTTGTCGCACCGACATTCCAGTCCGTTGATAACTCAATTACAGTTCCTGAAGTTAACAGCGGAACATCTATTGAACAGGGAAAAGTTGTAGTTTCTGTTACAAAAGACGGAACAATCTACGTTGATTCTAAGAAAACAACTTCAGAAGCTCTTGTTGATGATTTAAAATCAGCTAAAGGTACAAATGAAAGTCCCGAAGTGGTTGTTAAAGCCGATGAGAAAGTTAAAAGCGCTGTTATTATGCAAATTATGGATGCAGCACAGGATGCACAATACAAAAAATTAATTGTTGCAGGAGAGCCATTGAATAAAAAAGACCAGAAACGATTAGAAACTGAGTCTACGCAAAATTATACATCTAACAATGTAATCGAAGGCGCTTCAACACCTTTACCGCAAGAAAACCAGTATGAGAATTGGAGTGAATAATGCGTGATAGTTTTAATGAAATTAATATAACACCGCTTACGGATATTTTCCTTGTTTTGTTAATTATAATGATGGTTATTGCTCCGTTACTTGATCAACAGGGGTTAAATCTTGCAGTGCCTGAAGTAGTAAATGAAGAACAGATTATGAAGGATTCTAAAATAATGAATATTTCTGTAACCTCTGATAATAAACTCATTTGGGACGGGCAGGAAATTGAAGCTGCAAATTTGGAAAAATTATTTTCTGATAACGCTAAAAACTATCCTGACGGTTTATTAATTCAAGCAGATGACGATTCAGAACACGGTGCAATAGTTAAGGTTATGGATAGTGCTAGAAATGTTGGAATAACAAGTATTTCATTATCAAGAGGATAACCTACTTGAACAAAAATATTTATCATCTATAATCAAACTACAATGAGTATTGTCCAAAAATCACAAAAAGCGTTAGAATACGATAAAATTATGACTGAACTTTCTGTATTTGCAAAAACAGAGCAGTCAAAGAAGTTGTGCCATGATTTAACCCCATTTGTTAGATTTGACGATATTGAACAGCAAATCCGTTATACAAGGGAAGCTAAAGATGTTCTTGATTTAGCTTGTGATATTCCAATTGATAAAATACTGGATTTCTCTAAACTTAAAGAAAAAAACGAGTATTTTGTGGAAGAAGAACTTGTTGATATAGCAAAAAGTATGCGCACATCAAGACTTGTAAGAAACTTCCTTAAAGAAAGTTTGGTTTTTGATGCAAGCTTAAACCGCCTCGCTGAAAATCTTTATTCAAACAAATCGCTTGAAGATAAAATTTTAGAAACATTTGACGATAATTACACTGTAAGACAGGACGCGAATCCGGAACTACATGGGCTGTATTCATCTTTAAAAGATACTGAGTCCGCATTAAGACAGCGTGTACAAGAGCTTATGAACTCTCCTGAGTTTCAGACTCACCTGCAAGAAAATATCTACACAATGAGGGATGACAGAATTGTTTTTCAAGTTAAAGCATCTTCTAAAAGCAAAGTTTCAGGTATTGTTCACGATGTTTCAGCAACAAACAGAACTTTTTATATTGAACCTGCTCAGATTGTTCCTATTAACAATAAAATAAGAGAAGTTAAATCAAAAATTTACGCAGAAATTATTAGAATTCTAACAGCTTTAAGTATGGAAGTCCGTCGAGAAATGGACTCCTTATTAATGACAGAGAAACTACTTGCTGAAATAGATTTTCATTTTGCAAAAGCTCGCTATGCAGTTAAAACTCAATCAATTGAACCTAAACTAAATAAAGAAAAAACAATTAAAATTGATTTAATGCGTCATCCGCTTTTAATTGGCAGAGTTGAAAAAATTGTTGAAAACGATTTTTTAATCGGAAATGATTATAAATCGATTATTATAACAGGTTCAAATACAGGTGGTAAAACCGTTGCGCTAAAAACTGTCGGTTTATTTATACTTATGACAAAATCAGGTATGTTTTTGCCTTGCGCGGAAGCAAATATTTACCCATTTGAGAATGTTTTGGCAGATATCGGAGATGAACAAAACATTTTACAAAGCTTATCAACTTTTTCTTCTCACATGAAAAATGTGATTGAAATACTGGAAATTGCAAACTCTGAAACATTTGTTCTTGTTGACGAACTCTGTGCGGGAACCGACCCTCAAGAAGGTGCTATTTTAGCAGAAGTTATTCTTAAGGATTTGGCTAAAAAGCAGAGCTTATCTGTAATTACAACTCACTATGGCGAACTTAAAACATTAGAGTTTACCGACCCTTATTTTAAAAATGCAAGTGTTGAATTTGATACAGAATCACTTTGTCCTACATACAAATTAGTTATCGGTATTCCAGGCTTAAGTAATGCTATTTCTATTTCTGCAAATCTGGGTTTGAATCAGGATTTGGTTTGGGAAGCAAAAGAGCTTCTAATTACCCAGCGTGACCCATCTGCTCTTGCGGTTGAAAGATTACAGGATACTCAGCAAAAACTTGATAATAATTTAAAAGAAGCAGAAGCTCGTAATGCCCAGGCAGACGAATTAAAGCAACATTACGAAAAAGAGCTTTCACAACATAAAAAAGATAAAAAAAGAACTCTAAAAGTTATTAAAGACCGTTTTGAATCACAATTAGAAAACGCAAAAGACGAAATCAAAGATATCTTAACAGAGCTTCGACGTGAAAAATCAGAAAAAGTTGCCCGCCGCTCTTATAACAGACTGGCTAAACTTGAACAAAATTTCCGCGGAGATTTGCATAAGCTTGAAGAAAAAGAGCAGTATCTAGAACTCGATTGGGAAAAAGTTCAAGTTCACGATAAAGTTATGATAAAAGAGCTTAACCAAGAAGTTGAAGTTCTATCCATGCCAGATAAAAATAACACTTTATATATCCAGATGGGAATGATTAAAACAAAAGTTAAAAAAGACCGTCTTGCGGTATTTAATCCTGAAATGGCTAAAAAGATTACACTTCCGAATTATCAAAAAGAAACATTTTCACTCAAGAAACACAATCTATCCAACACGCTTGACTTACGCGGCGAACGTGTAGAAGAAGCTCTTGATGAGTTGGAAGGATATTTGGATAAAGCAAGTTTAGCAAACCTTACACCTGTTTATGTAATCCACGGGCACGGAACCGGCGCATTAAAATCAGCAGTAAGGGATTTTGTCTCAACATCACCTTACGTTGCTAAATACAGAGTTGGTGAAGACGCTGAAGGCGGTGACGGGGTTTGTGTTATAGATATTAAATAAAGAAAAGCCGAATCTTCGATTCGGCTTTGTACGTAAATATATATTTTTGAGTCCTGCCCACCAATGCAACAAACCCGAATATCCTGTAGTCCCACTTCGAGGAGCACCAGTAGCAATTCTCCCAATCCTGTCGCAACACCATTGTGCTCCGACCCTTATTATAAAAGGTTGAGGGCTATTGAAGGAGTTTGGTTTGCTGTTGAAAGTAGAGTTGCAGCTGCTTGTTGAAGAATTTGTGATTTGATATAGTTTGAAGATTCTTCTGCAACATCAGCGTCTCTAAGAGTTGATAATGAAGAAGTGATGTTTTCAGACTGAACACCGATTGATTCAATAGCTGACTCAATTCTGTTTTGAGCTGCACCAAGAGTAGTTACACGACCAGAGATCTCATTGATAACCTGATCAATTTTATCAAGCATTGCAGACTGATCACCAACAATGTTACCATCTGCATCTAAACCTGAACAAGCTTGAGCTACTTTAGCCTTGTCCGCATCAGCCATACCTGCATATTCAGTAAACATGTTTGCAATTGTACATTCTTTAAACAAATCACCTTTCAATTCGATTTGGCTGTCTGCACCCCCATATAAACCTACTTGAAGATTAATACCGGCATCCATTGAACCGTCCATCATTTTTCTACCGTTGAATTCGCAGTTTGAAGAAATACGGTCTACTTCTTCAAGTCTTGCTGTAATTTCTGATTGAATTGCTTTTAATGACTGAGAACCGTAAGTTCCGTTTGCAGCTTGTTCAGTCAAGTCTCTAACACGTTGCAAGTGAGAAGTTACTAATGCATAAGTATCTTCTAATGTTGTTAACATATCAGCACCTGTTGCAGCATTGTCAGCAGCTACGTCTAATGAACCTAATTGTGTTTCCCAGTTTCTTGCGATTGAATAACCTGCAGCATTGTCACCTGCGTGGTTAATCTTGTAACCGGTTGTCATTCTTTCAATAGCTGTGTTCAATGATTTTGTTGCAGCTGTCAAGTTTCTTTGTGCAACCAATGATGAAATGTTTGTGTTGATAGTAAGTGCCATTTTAATACTCCTTTCTGGCTAAACTTTCCTAAGAGCTTCCATTGCTCTCATATTTTTCTAATTCCACATATCAAAAATTAGTTTCACTTTTTGAACGATATTTTTACAATTCTTTACATTAGAGGTCTGAAAATATTGTTAATGCTATAATTTTAGAAAGAGTAGGAGTTAAGTATGAGCTTAATAAAAATTAACAATTCACGCTGCAAATCATGCTATTTGTGCGTAAACACTTGTCCAAAAGGACTTATAAAGAAGTCAGATAAGACAAACCGTCTTGGAGACTATCTTGTAGAGTTTGATGACAAGAATAATGAATGCCTCGGATGTGCAATGTGTGCAAAAAGATGTCCTGATATGGCAATAGAGGTCTTCAAGGGTTAGGGGCAAAAAAGGAAATAAGTATGGAAAAAGATGAAAAAGTTTTAATAAAAGGGAACTATGCAATTGCACAAGCTGCTATTAATGCCGGATGCCAGTGCTATTTCGGTTACCCTATGACTCCACAGACAGAAATTGGGGAGTATTTGAGCGCTAAAATGCCTGAACTCGGAAGAGGTTTTGTTTGTGCAGAAAGTGAACTGGCTGCAATTAATATGGTTATCGGAGCTGTTTCAACAGGTGTAAAAGCAATGACAACATCGTCTTCTTGCGCTGTTGCTCTTATGCAGGAAGCACTTTCTTATGCTTGCGGGGACGAAGTGCCTGTTGTATTAGTTAATGTTATGAGAGCAGGCCCTGGATTAGGCTATATTTATCCTGCTCAAGGCGATTATAACCAATCTGTATACGGTGGCGGAAACGGAGATTATAAAATTATTGTTCTTGCACCTTCTACCGTTCAAGAGTGCATCGATTTAACTTATCGTTCATTCTATCTTGCTCAAAAATACAGAAATCCTGTAATTTTACTTGCAGACGGGCTGTTAGGCCAAATGATGGAACCGGCTTCATTCGGAGTTAATCCTTATCCTGATGTAGATGTATCTTCATGGGCTCTTACCGGAGCTAAAGGCAGAGAAGGAAGAGCAATCTACTCTTGTGCGCCTGATGAGAGAAAACAAAATCAGCATATTTATGACTTATTCAAAAAATTTGAAGTTATTGCTGAAAATGAAACAACTTATGAAGAATTTGAAACCGAAGATGCAGACATTATTCTTACTGCATTCGGTTCTATGACTCGTAATATCAAAGCTGCTATGAAAGTTTTACGTCAAAAAGGTATAAAACCCAGATGTTTTAGACCTGTAACCACTTCTC
>CAMTNN010000065.1 GCA_947073895.1 uncultured cyanobacterium | reverse complement strand
GTTCTTCTTGATGACAGACTTCTGCTAGCACCTTCGTTTGCTATTGCGGAATGTTATGCCAGATCTGTAAAAATGGCCGATATGGTTGAATTTAACTTTATTAATTCGACTAAAATGCTTAAAAGTTTCCACGCAAAAAGAGCTGACCAGATAAAAGCTAACGAAATAAAAATTGATATGTACGAAGATAAGCTTAACGCATTTATGCTCAAGCTCTCTGCAAAAGAATTAACAGAAGAAGATAACAACAGAATTTCTCAACTTCTTTTAGCAATCGGAGATTATGAAAGAATCGGCGACCACGCAACTTACATACTTAAGATTGCTGAAAAACTTAAAGAAAGTGAAAAGAAACTCTCTGCAGAAGCGGTTGAAGAGTTAAAAGTTATTGTTCAAGCGGTTTCTGAAATCTTTACAGTATCTTTTGAAGCATACAAAACTGATAATGTTCAATTAGCTCAAGAGGTTGAGCCATTGGAAGCTGTTATTAAACGAATCATAAGAAAAGTTAAAAACCGTCATATCCAAAGACTTAAAGACGGATTATGCACCGCAGAATTAAGTTTCCAATTCTCAGACTTATTAAACGATTTAAGAAGAATCGCAGCTCATTGCGGAAATATTGCAACAAGTGTTATTCAGCTTTACGACAAAACAATAGATAAACACGAATACAATCACAGAAACAAAGATGAAGATATTGTATTTGTAAGCAGATACGAAAGCTACAAATCCAGATACTCTGTTTCAAAACATAAATCTATTGAATCAGCTGAGCATTAAGATTTTTTATAGCCATTAATCGCAGCAAGCGAGTTTAGATATTTAATTCCGGAAGGGTTCTCTGTTTTTATTGGGGAGATTATTGAGTCTCTTAAAACATCTGTTGCTATATATTTAGCAGTAGCAGCAACTGCTCCTGCCGGTGTTTTTGCAGCACTTTGAAGATTTGTTCTTCTTATTGTATCACCGGCTTTCTCAACCAGGTCATTAACAGAACCTGCAGGGCGACTGTATCCTCCATTGCTTTTCATTCCAACCGGTGACATGTTTACTTTATTCATATAAAAATCCTTAAACACAACTACACATATTTATAAAAACTGTTTGCGCTTAAAAATTTACTCATTATTACAAAATATTACAATCTAATAGTTCTAAATATCGTAGCATAACGGTGGCTTCCGTAATAAATAACAATGGAAACAAAATGGTTTTCTAAATCATTAATCTCCAAATAATTTTTAATTGGCTCTTTTCGCTTGGTACTCTTGAATTTACCAAGAAAATCCAATGTACCCATATGTATTTTTTGTGCCGCAGTTAATTTTGGTTTCGACAAATGCTCATCATAAAAGAATTCTGGAGTTATATCACGCTCATAAACAGGAATAATGTATTTTACAACTCCATTTTGTTTAAATAACAAATACCACTTGTCATTATGCTCTCGCGGAGTTAATAAATAATATCCCGGCTCAATTGTTATACCTTTAAAATATATTGCTGAATTTAGACGGAACAACGGATAAGGAGACCAGCTCGCGTCTTTCATATCATAATATTGATCGGGGTCGATATCATGCAAATAAGAAAAATCTGCCGGCTGCAAATCATTATAAATCTGAGCATAGTTCTTATTAGGCTTACTCTCAACAGGCTGCTGCGGTGTTGAAGCCGGATACTCAAATTCTTCCATAGGGTCAATTTCAATATCTTCTTTATTAAATTCCTCAACACTGTTAATCGGCTCATCCGACATAGGGTCATAACCTGCATAAACAGGCAATAGAAAACATAATGCTAATATTAGTATGCTCTTCTTCAACATATAATAATTTTAATTGATTTTTATTTTTTTAACAAGGTGCGGAGCACATTTCATGAAACTACCAACTTATATTTCGCATTATCCGTACTCCTTTTGGATAAATTCTCTATAAGATTATATGTTTATTAAAAAATAATTATTTCTGTTAATCCAACCAATTTGAACCCACTTGTAGTTTTATCCAAAGGAGCACGGACAAGAGAGAATGTCAGCCGGTCGTTTAGCGAAATGTGCTCCGCCCAAAAGTTTAAATAATAGTAGAGATGAATCTGATTGTGTCATCAGCTAATTCTTTAACGAAGTCTTTAGCGATTTTAGAAAGAGGTCTTTGGTCGATTTTGTCAAAAATAGCGTAGATTGGGTCGCCGCCGTTGTTGAATCTCATTTGACGGTCTTGTTTATTCAAATAGTAGAAATTGTAATCTGAAGGGATTTCTAATGATCCTGCTGGTTTTTTGTTTCTTTCGATTGCTGTATATGTTGTTGCCATTTTTTGTTCTCTCTCTATTTGAATAACGCTTACATATATATAAAGTATATAAGCTTCAAAAAATTGCCTTTTTAAGCAGTGTTTATTAAGAAATGTTAAGAAAAATAACGCCTGTATACAATACTTTACAAATATTTGAACAAAAAGATGAAATATACGTTATAATTATTGTAGTATCTAAAAGAGGAGTTTTTAAATGGCTGAACAAAAATACAGAATTGGCACCGGATATGATATTCACTGCTTAGTTGAAGGCAGAGAGCTTATTATAGGCGGAATAAAAATTGAACACGAAAAAGGACTTCTGGGACATTCAGATGCAGATGTACTTATTCATGCCATTATTGACGCGATGCTCGGCGCACTGGCTTTAGATGACATTGGTACGCTGTTTCCGGATACTGATGACCGATTTAAAGATGCAAACAGCGTAATACTCCTAAAAAAAGTTTATGATTTAATACAAAAGGAAGGCTATTGGGTTAACAATATTGACTCAAATATTATTGCCGAGGCACCTAAAATGATGCCTTATATTCCACAAATGAAAGAATTGCTCGCATCTGTATTGGGCCTGGAAAGCACGGATATTTCTATCAAAGCAAAGACTAAAGAAAAGCTTGATGCAGTTGGAGAATATCGTGCAATTGAAGCTAACGCTATTGTTATGTTAGAAAAAATCAGCGAATAGTTATTTTTTCAAATAGTTATTTTTAATAATTATTACAACAAGCACAAACACACTTAAATTAATAAAAATATCAGAGATATTGAATACAGGAAACTCAATAAAGTTAACCTTGATAAAATCTCTGACGTATCCGAATGCTATTCTTTCGTAAAGGTTACAGCCAATACCTGCAATAAGCATTGCGGTCCAAAACATTGCCAATGTTGAGTATTTTGAAAGGTTTTTTATAACATAAATCAATATTAAAATAAGAGCTACTATAGAAAATCCTATTAGAAAAACTCTTGAATTTTCAAAGATACTAAACGCTGCACCAGTATTTTGTACAAAAATCAAATCAAAAATACCATTATCTTGAAGTTTGAAACGGAACTCGTTCAAAATACGCTCCGTCATATACAGGTCGAAGCCGGCAAAAAACACTATCGAAATAAAAAAGTATATTATTTTACTCAGGTTTGACATCAGCCGGATTAAATCCTCCTTTATCAGCACCGATTACATTAACACGTTTAATCATGTAACCAAAGCCGGTTAAACTTAGTTTTATACTCAAATCATCAACTGCAGTCTTTGTTAGACCAATTGAAGCCACAATATATTCATTAAGTTTGTCGGTATTTGATGTAAATAATCTTTCCAAAATATTGTCTTCCGGAAGAGCTCTAAAAACTTCTTCTGTTTGTTTTTGAGGGTATTCAACTTTATCCGATGCAAGAGAAGCTATAGCCAGAGTATTTTCAGGCGGAGTAAATTCCAACATTGCAGAATATTCTGTATTCGGAGCAACTTTATCAGGAACGGTAAGTTTTATATCCAATCCTAAAGCATCACCGTAAAGAAGAGAAGTTGTCTCATCCAGAACTTTATCTGATACAACTTTCCAGCCTTTATTTGTTTTACGGAAATAATAAACGCTGTTTGAAACGCTGTTCAGTTCACCCTTTACTACATGCGAAGTCACTACTTCCGCATGAGAAGTTTCAATGACTTCTGCAACAGCCTTATCATTATCAATTGTTATATTTTTAACCGTAATATCATACTCTATATCGTTATAAGTATTCCAGATATCTTGAACAAGCTTAGAATAAACTTCTAAGTTTAATCCGTCCCCATTCATATAGTTCTCATCATAAGTAGAAATCAATTTTTTAAGATTGGAATTATTTGCATACTTAATTTGAGATTTTACAACTCTTCTCACTGAAGCTTCATCGCTACGGTCAAATAATGACAATGCAAATGAAGATTGCACAAAAAACAATGATATAAATAATGTTAGTATAATTCTTTTCATAATAAGAGATTATACTCTAAAATTAGAGAGACATAAATAAGCTAAACAAATGATATCATGCTTTTTTAGGAGCGTTACCGCTACTTTTCAAAATCAAATAAAACATAGAATTTGCAGCTTGTGCGGTTTCTTTTTTAGTATCTTTTAATTCAGGTTTTACATCCGAACCATTTAGAAACTTAATAAATTCTTTACTGAACATAATTTCACCTTACTAATTACCTATATTTATAAAGATTTTCACTTACTTTTTTTTGCTTAATATGATATAATTCTTTTACAAATATTTACGATATCGGAGAAAACATGGCTTTAGTTGATTTAGATGATGAATTTTTGGAGCTCTTTTTTAACATTACAAACTCAAAAGCACCAGCAAATGTTGACTTATTAGACTTAAAAAGACAGCTTATTGAGATTGTTGATACCTTAAAAGAACTTAATAAAAATGCAAAAAAACCTATTATAAGCAAAGCTTTGGGCGGAGATGAGTTGGTTGAGGAAGATTTGTCCAGTCCCGCAATACTGGTTGTTGACGATTTAGGGGTTATTACATATCAATTAAAAGTTCTATTATCTAAGTTCGATGTGGATATTGATTGCTCGCAAGAAATCTACGATGCAGTAAACAAATATAAAAAACGCAAGTATCAATATGTGGTTATGGATTTGTTTATCCCAACTGAAAGAGAAGGCTTTATACTCCTAACTGAACTTAAAAAATTAGCTAACAGCTATGATAAAAAAACAATAATCGGTGTTATAACAGCTTCTCCTCGAAAAGAAATCGAACAGCAATGCAGAAGCCGCGGAGCAGATTTTTTCCTTGAGAAAAACAATGACTGGCAAAATCAACTATGTAACATTATGGATGACTATATTAATGCCGGCAAAGATGATGACGATTGGTAGGAATATATTTAATAATGACAGAACAATCAATTTTTTCAGTAATATCACCGATTATGGTAGGGCCTTCCAGTTCACACACTGCAGGAGCTGTGCGTTTAGGGTTAATGGCAAGAAATATTTACAAGGATTCTTTTTCAAAGGTAAAATTTGTTTTACATAACTCTTTTGCAACAACAGGTTTCGGACATGGGACTGACAAGGGTTTGCTTGCAGGACTTCTTGGGTATATGGTTGATGACCCGATTATTAAAAACATTTTTAACCTAATAAAAGATGTTGAATACTCTTATGAATATGTGCAGGATATTTCAAGATTCCCAAACAGTGTAGATATAATAATTGATGACAAAATGAAGATTTCCGGAGACTCTGTGGGTGCCGGCGAAATTAGAATAAACCGCATCGACGGATTTGATGTAAACATTAACGGAAATTATGATACCATACTTATGATTTACAAAGACAAGCCGGGAATGATATCTACTGTTAGCGATATTATCCAAAAGTATAAAATCAACATTGCAACTCTTCATTGCGGCAGAAGCTCAAAAGGCGGAACGGCTTCTATGTGTATAGAATTGGATATTCCTGCCGGAGAAGAATTAACAGATAAAATCAGACATTTAAAAGATGTATTTTTTGTGACAAATGTAAGAAAGTTAAAATAATGGCAATTCTATCGTTTCAAGACTTATTAGAACATACTAAAAAAGAAAATAAATCGATTTACAAAATCGCACAGGAAGAAGAAGCAGCTTTAGCCGAAACAGATGTCGATGTTATCAGACTAAAAGTTACAGAAAATCTGATAGCAATGCGCGAAGCAATCAAAAACGGATTGACTTCCACTGAAAAATCAGTTTCCAACTGGTGCGGGGATGATTGCGTAAAACTTCCTGAAAAATACAAACGAAAACATGCCTTATTTGGACAAATTTTTGAAAAAATTACAACTTACGCATTAGCTACTGCAGAAGAAAATTTAAGAATGGGTAGAATTGTTGCATGCCCGACAGCAGGCTCTTGCGGAATTGTTCCGGCTGTTATAGTAGCAGTATCTGAAGAAGAAAAAATTCCTGAATCAAAGCAGATTGATGGTCTTCTAACCGCAGGAATAGTAGGGTTAATTATTTCAGCTAAAGTCAGACTTGCAGGTGCCGTTGCTGGATGTCAGGCTGAATGCGGAGTTGCTTCTGCTATGGCAGCAGCAGCACTTACTGAAATGTTAGGCGGAACTCCCGGAGAAGTAATTCAAGCGGTGTCACTTGCGCTAAAAAACATTCTTGGCCTAACCTGCGACCCTGTTTGCGGATTGGTTGAAGTTCCATGTATAAAAAGGAATGCATTTCTTGCAGTACACGCAGTAACAGCTGCTGAGCTTGCATTATGCGGAGTAGAAAGCAAAATTCCTGCTGATGAAGTTGTTGATACACTTAAGATTACAGGACAATTAATGTCACCGCTTTTGAAAGAAACATCCCAAGGCGGACTTGCAAAAACAAAAACTGCTCTGGAATTAGAAAAAAAATTAGGGATAAAGGGATAAAGGATGGCTTTAATATCGGAGGAAGAAGCTGTAAAGCTTATACCGTCATTATTTGAAATAAATTTGAATACCGATAAAGACGGAAATACAATATTTCGCAAACTTTCAAAAGTTATAGATTTTGACGAAGGTTTTATTTATTACCTTAACCCTGACAGTTTACAGTTAAAATACACATATAAAACCCATGCTAATTATAAAATTAACGAAATATTCCCGATTGATGAGAGTTTGAAGAGAAAACTTTATACTAAAAACGGAGAAATTCCAGAACAAAATTCAGAACTTATTTCTGCGGTAGGACTATCTAAACTTAAGAAAAAATCTTACATTGTCGCAAAAATCATGATTAAATCAACTGTTTTTGGAATAATTCTACTGACAAAACAAGAAGCAAAAGCTTATAACTACAAAGATTTAAATATTTTAAACGCCGCTTCAGCAATACTATCTTATATTCTTAAGGACTTAGAATTGTCAAATGTATTCAGAATTCAATTGCAAGCATTAAAAGACGGAATTATAGAGAAAAATGAAGCTTATAAGACAATCAAGGAACAAAACGAAAAAATCCTTGAAGCTGATAGAGTTAAGAATGAGTTTTTAGCTAATATTTCACACGAATTAAGAACACCGTTAAACTCGATTTTAGGATTTTCCGACATTTTAGGAGCGAAATTATACGGGGATTTGAACCATAAGCAGGAAGAATATATCAATGATATAAAAGTTTCTGCAACACATCTTCTCGGAATGATTAACGGAATTCTTGATATATCAAAAATTGAAGCAAACGCAATGAAAATAGTTAAGAGTAACTTCTGGATAACCAGAGCTATAGACGAAGTTGCAA
>CAMTNN010000064.1 GCA_947073895.1 uncultured cyanobacterium | reverse complement strand
TTTCCAAGCTCTATACTTTTTATCAAAAATATCATATTACGAGCCAAAACCCGCATTGTCTGCAATCCTTCCTCATCCTGCATTGCTTCACCGGCATTTCTACCGTGAACACTATTCCAATATTGACTTGGAACAACTGGCATATTTGAGATTGTAAAAAACTTATTCAATTCATCAAAAGTTGCCGAACAACCGCCGCGCCTTGCAACCGCAACACTTGCTCCGACTTTCATTGATTTATCAAAAGGAGTGCTATAGAACAATCTTTGCAAGAAAGAAACAAGAGTTCCGTTAGCAGAAGCATAGTAAACAGGACTTGCAACTACAATACCATCTGCTTTTTCAAACTTAGGAGCAGTTTCATTTACAATATCATCAAAAACACATTTACCGTTTTCTCTGCATTTGTAGCAGGCAATACAGCCCCTTACATCTTTTGAGCCAACGTTAACGATTTCATAGCTAACTCCATTTTCCTCGAAGACTTTTGTCATTTCTTGTAAGGCGCAAAAAGTATTGCCATTTACATGCGGACTACCGTTAATGAGTAAAATATTCATATTACCTCCGTTATTTTAGCTTATTATACTCAGAATCGCTAACTTCTTCCATCCACTCGTTGGAGGTTTCAACACCGTCAATTTCTACAGCTATATGTGAAAACCAGCTATCAGGAGCTGCGCCATGCCAGTGTTTGACATTTGCCGGAATATTAATAACATCACCCGGATTCATCTCTATCGGAGCTTGACCCCATTCCTGATAAAATCCGCGTCCACCGACTGCAATAAGTATTTGACCACCGCCTTGTTTTGCTTTGTGTACATGCCAATTATTACGGCATTTTGGCTCAAATGTCACATTAAACATTTTAACTTGTGATGTAGAAATCGGAGCAAGATAGCTTTGTCCGATGAAATATTTTGCATAAGCATCATTAGGCTCACCAATAGGAAACATAATGGTATTAGCATATTTTTCTTTTTCACTCAAAGCAGGAGCGTCTTCAGTCCAAACTTCTTTAGCAAGATTAAACACAGCCCAAGCCTTTGGCCAGCCTGCATAAAAAGCATTATGAGTAATTATTGCAGAAATTTCTTCCCTTGTTACACCGTGGTCTTTTGCGTTTTGAAGATGATACTTTAAAGACGAATCCGTAATCCCTTGTGAAACTAAAGAAACAACAGTAATAATAGAGCGGGTTTTTAGATCAATATCATTATTATTCCAATTTTCACCGAATAAAATATCATCGTTATAATGCGCAAAATCAGGTGCAAAATTTCCAAGTTGATTGCGACCTGCAGTTTGAACTATTTTTTCCATTATTTACCTCTTACTAAATCCAAAACTAATTTTGCATACTCATTATGCATACCAAAATAAATATGCGACGCACCTTGAACTTCAATAACTTTGTTTTTCTCAGGATTTTTCGTCCAATTGTTTAAGGTTTCCATAAAGCCGATAGGACTTTTGCCCGTAACTGAATCTTTTGAACCAATTACAAAAGCTCCGTTTGGTTTTATATTATAT
Source organism: uncultured cyanobacterium (assembly GCA_947073895.1). GTDB lineage: Bacteria > Cyanobacteriota > Vampirovibrionia > Gastranaerophilales > Gastranaerophilaceae > CAG-196. Next base: position 6,164 of record CAMTNN010000064.1, on the reverse strand, counting down.
AAAGAATTTGTTTCACCTTGCTTACTTAGAACAGGACAGTTTTTGAGATTATCTGCGTTATAAAATCCCAGTACAGTATTAGCAGTCATTGGTGAAAAACCACCAAACATAAACGGCAATATATCATCACCCCGCCCTTCATCAACCCATTTTTTAGCAAGCTCAAAACAGTTATCAATATTCGGCATAACACTCCACCAGTGCATAATATCAACAGGCGAGCTTACTATAAAATAATCGACGTAATTATCAGGAGTATTACCTAGATAATGAATAATTTTATTAGAGCCCAGAGAATGCCCGGCAAGAACTATTCTTTTAAATCCAAGTTCTTTTGCATACAAGATATAGCTTTCAATATCCTCATAAACCATATTAAAATCATCGTTAAACACACCAGCATGGCGCTGTTTATTGATAGAAAAATCCGTATACGCAAGACAAGAAAACGAATCATGTGCATGAGCTATAATACAGGCAATGCCATTTTCGCTCAATAATTTGCCTGTGAAATCCAATAAATCATTCTGAAATACATTTGAACAGATTCCTGTTGCCATTACTACAACCGTATCTGAATTTATATCGCCATATAATGCGCCTTTTAGTTCAAGTCCTCTTTTTGTTTTTACTCTTATAATATCCATGTCTTAATTTTATCTCTTTAGAGCAACTCTCAGTCAAGTGTTTTGTGTTATAATACCCTAGGAGGATATGAAATATGTATACAATCAAAGAAGTTGCGGAGATGCTTGATATTTCTGAACACACACTTAGATTTTGGGCAAAAAATGATTTATTTCCTTTCCTTGGAAGAGATAAAAATAATGTTAGACAATTCTCTGAAAACGATTTGGGCTGGGTTAAAATAGTTAAATGTCTTCGCTCGGTAGGAGTAGACGGCAAGTCCGTGAAACGCTATGTTGATTTATGCATAGAAGGAGACTCCACTATAAAAGAGCGTTATCAGATTATTATGGATACCAAAGCAAAGGCGCTTGCTCAAATGGAAGAATTAAAAAAACAACTTGAACTTCTTGATTATAAAGAACAGTTTTATCTTAACCTTATCCAAAACAATCTTGAAGACAGCTGGAATCCTATGAATAAAAAGGCAGTCGTTTAGATGAAATACGCATTGGTTCTTGTAAATATTAAAGGTTTGGGAGTAAAAACTTTCAGCTACATTGTACCTGATGAAATGCAAGGTATTGCAAAAATAGGGCAGGCTGTACTTGTACCTTTCGGACGGCAAGGGCTTATTAACGCCTTTGTTGTCGGGTTTTCAGACTATTTGCCGGAAGGAATCAGAGCTAAGAAAATTAATCGAATCTTAGACGAAACTCCGCTTTTTTCAATAAAATATCTAAAACTTCTTGAATGGGTTGCAAATTATTACTGTACGGATTTTGTAACGGTCTTAAACGCGGCAATTCCTATGAAATTAATCGAAAAGAATTCAAAAACCGAACAATCTGTTGTTCTTATTAACGATAACTTCGAAGGCTTAACCAAACGTCAAAAAGAAGTTCTTGAGCTTTTAAAAACAGAAGGCAAATCACCTCTTATTGAGTTTGAAGAAAAAGCCAAAACTACACGCGCTACAATGAAAAAGCTTGCAGAAGCAGGCTACGTTAAAATCGAACTGGAATATGTTTACCGAAACCCACTTACAATCTTCAAAGATGTCGAAGTAGAACCGCTTTTTGAACTTTCACCTGACCAACAGAGTGTTTATGAAGGAATAAAAGATAAATTAAAATCACCTAATCCTATCCTACTTCACGGTGTAACCGCATCAGGTAAAACCGAAGTTTATTTTAAGCTTATAAAAGATGTACTAGATTCAGGTAAAAATGTTTTATTTATGGCGCCTGAAATTGCGCTTGCATCCCAGTTAACTAAACGTCTTGCACGCAAATTCGGGATAAAAGATGTTGCAATCTGGCATAGCAGTATTTCAGATGGCGAAAAATATGATGTTTGGCAAAGACTTTATAACAACGAAATCAGAATCCTTGCTGGCGCTCGCTCTGCAGTTTTTGCACCTCTGCAAAACATCGGTCTGATTATTATTGACGAAGAACACGAAGGAGCTTATAAACAAACAAATCCTGCACCGCGTTATGATGCCAGAGTCGTAGCAAGAAGACTTGCACAATTCCATCAAGCACCATTATTACTCGGGTCTGCAACTCCTGATGTTTCAACTTATTATTTTGCTCAGAACAACAATAACATTTTCCAAATGTTGAAACGCTTTAACAACGCACCTCTTGCGAAACCCGAAGTAATCAATATGCAGGAATACGGAAAAGCCGCATACCGCAGTATCATTTCTAAACCACTGCAAACCGAAATAAAAGAAGCTGTTGAAAACGGCAAACAGGTAATTTTGCTTATGAACCGCAGAGGATTTTCAACTTACACACAGTGTAAAGCCTGCGGAACAGTTGTAGAGTGTCCGGATTGCTCAATCCCAATGGTCTGGCATGCAGACGGTAAAAAGCTAAAATGTCATTATTGCTCCAAAGAAATGAGTTTCCCTGATTTTTGTCCGCAATGCGGAAGCGATGCGTTATCAAACAGTGGAAGCGGAACGCAAAAAATAGAAATTCTCGTAAAAGAACTTTTCCCTGAATATCGCGTTGAAAGAATCGACAGTGATATTTTGACAAAAAAGAATGCTCATATCGAGCTTTTAGGCAAATTCCAAAAAGGTGAAATCGATATATTAGTCGGAACTCAAATGATTGCAAAAGGATTGGACAATCCGAACGTCACCCTTGTTGGTGTAATAAGTGCCGACACAGGCTTTTCTGTCCCGGATTTTAGAGCCTCAGAACGCGGATTTCAGTTGTTAACACAGGTTGCAGGGCGCGCTGGACGTGGGGAATATAAAGGAAAAGTGCTTTTTCAGACTTATAACCCTGATTACTATGCATTCCAAACCGCTAAATCTCAGAACTACAACAAGTTTTTTGAGACTGAAATCAAAGCCCGTCAAGAATTTGATTATCCGCCTTTCAGCCAGATTATAAGATTAATTCTTTCTTCTCAAAATAATTTTCGTGCAGAAAAATCAGCAATGGAGATTGCAATGAGGTTAACAACTATGACCGAAAAATTCGGATTCACTGAATATCTTGAAACCCTCGGACCAACTCCTTGTATTATCTCAAAAATTAACGGGTATTACAGATTCCAGATTCTTATCAAAAACAAGCTTTCACAAAAAGGTCACGATTTTGTTTCAAAATTTATGAACAAAATTACTCTGCCAAAAGATATTAAACTGGCAATTGACGTTGATCCGCTTGATATTTTATAACTTCTCAACTGTTCGGATGATATTCTAATTATTTAACTCAAGACTTGAAAAAATATTCCGTTAACATAACTGTAGATAAGGAATATACATGTTACAACTATTACCCCAAAGCGAAATAGTGACTCCGAATACCCAAACCCCGTCGGAGACTGTTGATTACATAAATTCTTACATTGATAAATACCATTGCGAAAACATGAGCGTTGATATTTCGTTCATGAATATTCTTGATGCGTGCTATGTTTCAACGCTTTGTTCAACCAAACATTATATTAAATATCCCAATGGTAAAATCAATTGGAAAATTTCATCCGAGCTTGTACGCGAATTTAATAAAGAGCTTGAACTAGGAAATATTGATTATATTTAAAGAACCTCAATAATTTGTTTAATATCTTCAGATGAAATGTTATTTAAAGCTAAAGTTTTATGTCCGCTGTTGAGATAATTTCTTTCTTTAAGAAGAGTAAGCACTTTTAGTATAAGTGTTTGGTTATCACTATCTAAAAGAGCTTCAAGCTCTTCTACTTCATCAACATAATCAAGCGCAAAGAACACAAAATCACTTCCGTCAAATAGTTCATCATAGAAAAGACTCTTAAGCTTTTGGGTGTTGAATTTCTTTAATAAATCATTTATTCCTTTAACTTCGTCTTTTGTATTTTTATCGCAATCAAATAAATACTCGTCGTTTGAAAGTAATTCCTCAAATTTATCTTTTGCAAGTCTCAATAAAACTGCAGTTGAACTTGTAAGCGGTAAGTTCTCAAAAATATTTTTTAAGCCATAATCGCAAACAACAGCTGGTGAAATAATATCAGGAATTGCGTTTATAATATGACACAAAACCAACGCTGCAGTTTCAATATCTTTTGCAATCAATTCTTCTAGCTGTATTAGATACGGAATTTCAGACGCAATGTTTTCAGACAATGAAGACTTTTTCATTACATCAACAATTTTATCTAAAGAATCTTTTGCCTGATAATTTACAAGAAACTTAACTGCATCATACTGAACAAATTCATCATCTGATTCCAAATCATTTAAAGCTTCCTCTTTTGATACTTCATCTTTTAATATAGATAAAAGTTCAATTGAATTCATTGAAAGCGGTTCATATTCAGATTTAGCCGAAAATCTTATTTGAGGAAGTAATTCATTTGCTAATTCAGGAGCAAAAGTAAAATATTTTACCGCATAAGCTTTTTGAGCATCAGTCCCGTTTAAAAAGAATTCTTTCATCTCATCAAACAGAGCTTCTCCGCCAAAAGAAAATAAAACACTTGCAATCATTGTATCATATGACGGTGAATAATATTCAAGAAAATTTAACAGATTTCTGTAATTTTCTTTATTGCAGGCACTTTGGATACGTTTTGCAACATTATTTTTTATAAAATCAAATAAAAACTCGTCTTGTTTAACAAGCATAGCGAACAACTCTTTATCAGAATTGTTTACAAGATTTTTTGCGACAACTTCATACTCAGAAGGGTTTTTCCCTGTGAGCTTTTTTATTAAATCCATTTATTTATAACCTAGTCAAGATAAAAAACTGTAACAACTTTGTGATTTTCTTCCGCGTAATCAATTGCAGTATGCAAAGTACGGCTTGTATGAGACAAGAAACAGATTAGCTGATTACAGTCATCAATAATTTCTCTGTTACATACGCGGGAAGCATCGGCAAGAGTCATCATCGCTCTATCTGAATGTTCAACAATATTTGGAACACCGATTAACTGATCCTGTACATCAGAAGGCTGCTGACCAATAGTTTGAGGAAGAATAACCTTCAATTTATCAGGATTAGACTTCATTGCACCACGGATAGCTGCAGCGTTAGTACCGCAAGAGCCGCCTGATGTGATAATTGTATTACCTTGCATAACAAGAGCTGTTGTTAAAGTTTCAATCATCTGCTGATGAGTAATAGCAAGGTTACGTGAACCGATGATTGCAATTCTTTTGGCCGGTTGCTTAATTGTAGCAAGTTCCATTGCCAACTCATCAACCGCATCAGGATTATGCTCAGCAACATCTAAATCACCCATAGGAACCATTATTGAGGGTTGTTTCTGTTCATCATCCATAGAATTAAAAATTTCAATCATCGTACCACCTTTATTAATTGCAAATATTACATATTTTGTGTATGCTAGTGTATGTATAATAGCATAAAAATATACATTTGGGAATAGGGGAATGGAAAATATTTTACAAACACTGAACGCCGAACAACAAGATGCGGCAAAAACAACTAAAGGAGCTTTACTTATTCTTGCAGGTGCAGGAAGCGGTAAAACAAGAGTTTTAACTACACGTATCGCTTATATGATACAGCAGGGCGCTATTGCAGGAAAAATCCTTGCTGTTACATTTACTAATAAAGCTGCGCGTGAGATGAAAGAAAGACTTTCCTCAATCCTCGGTGAAAATGTCGTAAAATACATGTGGGTAGGCACTTTCCACTCTATTTGCGGAAGAATTTTAAGACAGGATATTGAAAATTATCAATTCCAATCAGGGAAAAAACTTGATAAGAACTTCACTATCTATGATGAAACCGATTCAATTGCCGTTATTAAACAGGCAATTAAGAAGCTAAATCTTGATGATAAGATTTACGCGCCAAAACTTATCAAAACCGTTATTTCCAACGCTAAAAACAAAATGCAGGATGCTTATACATTTGCAACTTTTGCACGTGATTTTAAATCACAGAATATTGCAAAAGTCTTTGAAGCTTATGAAAATGCACTTAACAACAATAACGCAATCGACTTTGACGATATGCTTATGCTTGCGGTTAAGTTATTAGAACAGAACC
>CAMTNN010000063.1 GCA_947073895.1 uncultured cyanobacterium | reverse complement strand
AGATTATGAGGGCAAAGTCGTTGATAGTATTCAGTATGGTCCTCTAAAAATCAACAGCGTTACCAAGTCTATCCCAAATAATCAAAAATTTATTGAGGCATACAGCTATAATTCTTACTATACAACTCTTTTGGGGGTTAAGTATAAATTAAATATCGGAGCTAATGTTGTAAATGATTTCCAGAAACTTTTGAGCGTATCTAACAAATATGTCGATATAAAAAATGAAGCTCTGAAACTTATACAGCAGTATGATGTTGACCAAACGTATCATTATAATTATTAAAAATTAATCTTTAGTAGAATGAAAAAAAGTTTTTATAATTTATTTTAATTGTATGAACAGTGTAAATAAATTATTAGAAGCGTATTCGTTTAATACATCACTCCATTATGATAAGTGGACGGAAGAACATAAGTATCAGGCATTGAATGACGGAAATCTTAAACAGTGGGTTTCTAATATTCTGCCTTGTGAACTTTTGGAGCGTTCGTTAAAAAAAGCTGTGGAAAGTATAGTGTCATTGTGTGAATGTACTACTTTTTATAAAACTTTTCCTGATAATATTTTGAGTCCGAACTATGGTGACAAGTGGGGCAGACTTGCAAATTATATTGAGATTAATAATCGTGCGATAGCTGAAATGCACGGGAGTCAAACCAGAAATGGTTTGTTGAGTGCAATAAAAATGTTACCTGCTATTCCTCCGTCTGCAAAAAGCTGGGCAAATTGTGTTATATTATCTCAAATTTGGCCAAATATTTATGGTGACGGTATCAATAAAGCTCCGTGGGAAGAAAATTCAATCTACGGAATAAAACTAGGTATAGGTTACAGCCAAAATATTATTGATTTTGGTATTAGTGATAAAATCTCGCCTGAAGAACAGTTTAAAGCGTTTAATGATTTAGCACATTTTCGCGGGTTAAAAACCGGATTTAGAACTGTTATTTCAGAAGACCAGATAAAAGTCTGTACTCCTTATAAAGAGGATGAAGTTTTTCGCTGGGGGAATCCTGAACATGTGGAGCTGTATATTCAGGAGATGGTAAAGCTTGTTAATGTGGGCTTTGAAGCTATTTTTGTAGATTCTGCCAAACATATCGGCGGATATGATATGCAAAATTATACAGGAGTCGGAGCTTTGCCGGATTACAATCAGATGCAGTATATTACTGATGAAATCAGAAGACGTTCGGGCTCAAGTACTTTAAGTTTTGTCGGAGAAAAAAGTTCTGATGATTTTGAAAGATATCGTTTGATGGGTTTGAATGCAGGTACGGCATTTGTAAGTGTGGATGATTTTGAGACTGTTAAACACTGGTCTAATCAGCTTAAGTTTTCTCGTGATTATGCTCCGGGGGTTGAAGTGTCTAATGATAATACGGAGTGTCCTGCTCCTTATGAGGTGCGCCTGGGCCGAATAAAAAACGCTATCTTCGGCTTCGAGATTGCAAGTGATAAACTGCCGAGTTTTATGCAGATGGAAGACTTGTTTCCTCTAAGGTATGACACAAATACACATCATTTAATGATGTGCAATCCGTCTTATTCTATTGACGGTACACCTGAGAGTCACTGGAGAGAGTTGTTTACAAAAGATGACGGCAGATTCTATAACCATCAGGTGGGTGAGGCTTTTGCTTACGCATTATTTTTGTAAAAACTCAAGTAAGTTTTTCAAAACTTCTTTTACAAACAGTTCTTTCATCTGTATTCTTGGGGTAGAAGAATCTAATAAAATCTTATAAGTTTGACTCTTTGCTTTTGAATAAATTGTCGAATACATTAAGCCGACAGGTTCACCCGTCGGGCCTGCATTTCCTGTTGTTGAAATACAGATGTCGGAGTTTGTTAATTCATATAAACCTTTTGCCATCTGAAAAGCACAATCTTCGCTTACGACATCTTTGTCTTTTACTGTGACATTTAGAAGTTTCCTTTTAGCTTCAATTGCGTAAGTTACAAGATTAAGCTTTATGTATGCAGAGCTTCCTGAAACATCTGTGAGTTTTGAACTTAACAATCCTCCGGTACAAGATTCGGCGGTTGAAATTGTTAGATTCTTTTCAAGTAAAAGTTTTCCCACATTTTCTTCAAGACTCATTAGTAGCTTGTCCTTTTTAGGATAACTTTTGAGTGTTTGTCGTACAGGTTATTTTTGTACCAAACCCCTGTAAACTCACCATCGGGAGTAAATAAATACTGGTTATCTTTTGATACGTAATAAATTGCACTTACAGGAACTCCTGAAATCTTGTATTGGATTGTATAGTACGGGTAATCGGGATATTCGCCGAAATTGAAATCTACATAAACCAAATGTCCCAATGCATCATAGTAGTATGATTTTGAAACATCTTTTTTATCCTGAAGAGCGTACATATAAATATGTTTTTGTTTTTTATAATAGAATGCTGAAATATTATAATCGCCGTATTCTTCATAGCCGGCGGAAGCTGCAAAATAATGCTCTTTAAAGTTTTTATCTTTTAGTCTCTCTTTGAATTGTTTTTTGAAATCTTGTTGTTTAGCTAAAGATTCCGTATCTTCAAAAATAATATCGTGAACTTCGCTTATAATAGCTTCTTTTTCAATGTTTGTTTTCTTTATCCAATCATATTGAATATCTGCTATATAAATATCGTTGTAGTTTGCTTTTGCAGTAAGTGAAAATATGAAGATTGATAAAATTAAAATAAGCTTTTTCATAGCATTAATTATACCACGTTTATGGATTTTATAGTATAATCAAAGAATGGTTAGATTAGTTGATGGGAAAAATTTAGGCAGATTAGCTGACTTGGTGTATTCAATATTTAGAATACAAGAGTTTTTTACGCATATTGTAGAAGTTGAACATCCAAATACAGAGCCTTGTATTTATGCAATGTGGCATGCACACCAATGCTGTATTCATGGTCTTAAAAACAGAGCAAAAACGAATGTTTTGATAAGCCGTTCTAAAGATGGTGAAGTTATTGCCCGTGTTGTAGGTAAATGGGGTTTTAAACTGGTTCGCGGTTCAAAAGGCAGAAAAGGTGCGGTGGAAGCTTCTATGCAGATGATTGATGCTCTCAAAAACGGTGAAAACTGCGCAATGATGGTTGACGGCCCGAGAGGTCCTGCGAAAGTTGTTAAAGACGGAGTAATTAAGATTGCTAAAATGGCAGGTGTTCCGATTGTTCCTATTTACTGGTATTCAGAAAACTTTAACTGGTTCAAGCTTCCCAGCTGGGATGGCTTGAGAATGCCTATTTTGGACGTAAGATTGATTAATCTTTATGGCAAACCTATTTATGTAACAGGGGATGAAGAAGAAGCAAGGTTGCAGCTTCAAGAAAGTTTGGAAGACTTGGAACGCAGAGCGCCTGAGGCTTATAATAAGGTGTATAAATTCGGATTATGGAGACGAAAACAAAAGTAAAACTTCTTGCAATACAGCTTGGTTCTGTGATTGGCAATTTGGAAGAAAATATTAAAAAAGCAGAAAAACTTTTGAATCACGAACTTATTCAAAGAAAAGTCGACTTCGTTTTCTTGCCCGAAGTTTGGTCTGTAGGCTGGGACTGTCCGAGTTTTGAAAGTTGTGCTGAGGATGTTGAAAACTCAGAAGCTATTAAAATGCTCCAAAGAGTTGCTAAAAAATATGACACAAATATTATCGGCGGAAGCATTATATTAAAAGGTATGACCAATTCCTGTCCTGTAGTTAACAGAAATGGAGAGCTTGTTTGTATTTATGATAAAAACCACCTTTTTTCTTATTACGGATGTGATGAAGGTAAGTTTATTAAAGCAGGCAAGAATCCTGTGATGGTTGAACTGGATGGAGTAAAAATCGGGCTTACGATTTGTTATGATATTCGTTTCCCTGAAATTTACCGCGCGTATAGAAAAGCGGGTGCAGATATTTTGGTTAATATGGCTGCGTGGGGTGCTTCAAAGAAAATTCCGTGGGATTCTATGACAACATCAAGAGCAGTTGAAAATCAAAGCTATTTTGTTGCTCTTACTCAAACAGGAGATTTAAGCGATGGAACGAAGAATCTCGGCCATTCTATGATATTGGATTATAAAGGCGATATTTTGTCTGAAATCAATAAGGTTGAAGGCGGTATTTATGCAGAAGTTAATCTGGATGAGATGTATGAATTCAGAGATAAATGCAGAGTAATAGACGATATAAAAGACTCTTATGAGGTAGTTATAAAATGAAAAAGTTATTAATATCAATTTTTGCAATGTTAGTATTTGTATCCGCTGCAGCAGCAAAATCATCTGTAGCAAGTGATTTTTCCAGTGTATTAAAAGAATCCGGAGTTGATACTGAATCAATTGCTATTTCTATAAAAAGTTCTGTAACCGGCAAAGTTGTTTATTCATTGAATGATAAAATTCTTATATCTCCGGCGTCTGTTCAAAAGGCGCTGACAACACCTGTTATTGCAGAAACTCTTGGTGAAGATTATCAATTTTCTACAGAGCTTTATTCAAGAGGAAATGATGAATATATTCTTAAACTGGGAGCAGACCCTTATTTAACAACAAAAGAATTAAAACAACTTATTGCTCAAATGGATGCTGATGTTAAAAAACTTTATTTTGATGACAGTATTCTGGATTCAAAAAACTGGGGCGAAGGCTGGCAGTGGGATGATGATATGAATGTTCTTATGCCAAGATTCGGTTCATATAATTTGGATAGAAACCTTATTAAGTTAACTATTATGCCACCTGCTGACGGACAGTTTGCAACAATTTTAAACCCTAGCAAGTATCCGCTGGTATTTTTTAATAACATAACAAAGGGTGAAAAAACAAAGTTAAATATCCATCGTGATAGTGCAATCAGCGAGAATACAATTGTTCTTTCAGGAACAGTTGCTCGCCCTACGACTGTATATATTCCGGTTACGAATCTGAAAAGAAATTTTGAACTTCAAACAAAAAATGCGCTTGAAGCAAAGAATATCTATTTAAGAACTGCTTTTACAATTGATAGAGTAAAAGATTCAGATAAGATAAAAGCTTCTATAACACGAGGTTCTGAAACTGCTATAAATGATATTTTGAAGAACAGTAATAATATGGTTTCCGAAACTATGTTTAAGCTTGCAGGAGCTAAATATTGTGATTTAGAAACAGGAACTGATTCTGCCGGTGTAAAAATGTTTAATGATTATTGCGTCAGAAATAAAATTGATAATACAAGAATCAGAATTGTAGACGGAAGCGGTGTTTCTAAAAACAATCTTGTTTCAACAAACTTTGTTACAGACTTTTTGCTGGTAAATAAAAACAATAAAATTATGGAAAACCTTCCAACTGCGGGTGAAGGAACTCTTACGCAAAGATTGCTTCCTCTAAAAGATAATTTGAGAGCGAAAACAGGTACTCATTGTGATGTAAGCTCTCTTGCAGGTTATCTGACAGCTAAAAGCGGACATAAATTTGTATTTTGTATTATTAATAACGATATGAAACTTTCAACTTCTGATAAAAAAATGCTTGAAGATTATATTATCAGAGAAGCTTATTTAAGACTGTAATGTACGAAATTATTTCACAATATCTTGAATATTTGGAACTCGAAAAAGGATTGTCGCCCAATACGATTGATGCATACCGCAGAGATTTGTATGATTTCGCCGGTGGTGTTGAAAACCTTGCAAAGGTTGATAGAATATCGATTAATACTTATATAAGAACTTTAAAAGAACGTAAACTTGCACCGAGCAGTATTATTAGAAAAGTTGCTTCCCTTCGTGGATTTTTTAAGTGGGCAACAGCAATGAATATTTTAGAAAAAAATCCCGCTTCTACTCTTGAACAGCCAAAAGTCCCTCAAAGACTACCTAAAGTTATTTCATTAAAAGAGATTGAAGAGATGATTCGTTCTAATTTATCGCCTTTAGAGGGTGTTATGATGGAGCTTTTATACAGCTGTGGATTAAGGGTTTCTGAGCTGGTAAGTTTAAAACTAAGTGATATTGACTTATCATCAAAATATGTGAGATGTTTTGGGAAAGGTTCGAAAGAAAGAATTATTCCTTTTGGGACAAAGGCTTTGGAGGCTGTTAAAACCTATTTGCCTGAAAGAGAATTGATTTTTAAGAAATATAATCTTAATTCTAAACGGCTGTTGGTTTTTGATAACGGTAGATTTGTTAATCGCCAGGATGTATATACATTGATTCATGCCCGCGGGAAGTTGATTCATAAAAACATTTCTCCGCATACATTGAGACATAGTTTTGCGACTCATTTGCTTGAGAATGGTGCTGATTTAAGAGTAGTGCAGGAACTTTTGGGGCATAGTGATGTTTCAACAACCCAGCTTTATACTCATATTAGTAAAAAGCGTTTGAAAGACGTGTATTTTAGTATTAATACAGACTAAGAGCGTCTCATCAAGTCAGAAAGTTTTACATCTTTGTTCTTAATAGATGGTTTTTCAACTTTTTTTACTGCAACAGGTTCTTTAAATCCTGTCAAGCCGATTCTTTGCGGCTCTTGTTCAAAGAAAAAACATTTTTGTAATATATTTAAAATAGCGTTCATTAAGGTTCTCCTTATTTTCTATTATACATTAAAACTACCTTTTTACACTAATTCAATAACCCTTGTGCTAAAATAGAGTTGTAAGATAGTCGGAGTCACAATTTGAATTCAGGTTTTTATAAAGATTTAGATACTAATTTTGAAGAAGCGTTAAAGATGTCAGCGCAAGAGTTTTCGCATCAGGAACTCCTTGAAATGCTTCAAAATGGTAATATTCCGCAAAAACAGTTGGCAGCTATGCGTTTGGATAAGATAAATAATCAGACTGATGCGGATATTTTGATTTCCAATCTTACGGGTTGTGATGGAAAAATTAGAGAGGCTGTGGCTTTAAGAATTAATAATTTTTTAAGAGAACAGCCGGATAGTATAAAGTTTTTTAATCAGGCAGAAGTATTTGCAAATGCGACGATTGATATTAATGCAAATATTTGCAGATTGATTGTTGATTCGGTTGCGGTATTAAAACAGGATAAAGAGTTTACTAAAGTTTATTTGGAGCGAATTCTTTCAATTATTGATGATGCATTTTTAGAGCTTGGAAAAATTGCGTTTAGAGATAAAAAATATGTTATTAATAAACAGTTGTTTAAATTGTATTGGTGCTTGGAGTCTTTGCGGTTTTTTGTAGATGATATTGAAGAAGAAAAACTTTTGAGTATCTTAGAACGCTCAGCAGAAGAAAAAGAATATACTATTCGTGAAAAAGCTGCGCAGATTATTGTTTTAACTCCGTTTGAAGATTTAAAAAACAGACTTAAGAATGATGAAAATTATTATGTAAGAGCTGTATTTAAATTTTAGATTTCATTTTTTCAAATGATGCCAAAAGATTTTCCTTTTCAAAAAAGCTTGTTTACAATAATTTTGTACAGTCTCATTTGGTAGAAAATTTTAACAAAAAATTCGACAATTAGCATATGTCAGAAGCAGATTTGAAAAAGCTTGGTAAAAATATCCGATATTTGCGAAAATGTAAACATTTGTCGCAGGAAAAGTTAGCTGAATTAATTAATCGTAGTCGTAACTATATAGGTATGATTGAACGAGCAGAGGTAAATACCCCTGTGGATACTCTTTTTGCCATTGCAAAAGCGTTAAATGTTGATATCAAAGAACTGTTTCCCTAGAAAATAGAAGTGTGAGATA
>CAMTNN010000062.1 GCA_947073895.1 uncultured cyanobacterium | reverse complement strand
AAAAACACGCGACGGCAAAATTATCTATGATTTCACAACCGACCCTGTTGCTACAACAATGAATCCGAAAGGTGAAAATGTCACATTAACAATAGATGCTGCAATCCAGCACATTTGCGAAAAAGAAATTGAGAAAAAAGTAAATGAAACAAGAGCCGACGGCGGTTCTGTAATTGTAATGAATCCCAAAAACGGTGAAATTTTAGCTTATGCTGTTTATCCGAATTTCGACCCGAATAATTATAAGACTACTTCAAGTTTTCAGAGAAAAAACTGGACTTTGACTGATGTTTTCCCCCCTGGGTCTACTTTTAAAACAATTACTGTCGCATCAGCAATGGAGCTGGGTAAAATTAACAGATATTCTAAGGTTAATGACACAGGTAAAATCAAGATTGCGGGATGGGAAATTAAGAATTACGATTATGCAAGACGCCCGAATCCCGGCATGATAGATTTGGTTTATTTATTTGAACACTCAAGTAACGTTGCTTCTGTTCTGGTTGCTCAAATGATGAATAGAGACGAATTCTATGGAATGCTTAAAAAATTCGGTTATGGCGAAAAAACAGGAATCGACCTTCCGGGTGAATCTGTAGGGATTTTGAAGCCTGCAAGAAAATGGGATATATCTGACCACGCAACAATGGGTTACGGATACGGTACTTCTGTTACTGCTATACAGATGGTTTCTGCTGTTTCTGCTATTGCAAATGACGGGGTTAGAGTAACTCCGCATGTTATCAAGTATTCACCGGAAGAGGAAGCTATAAAAGTAAAACGTACTCAGGTAATGTCTGCTGAGCATGCAAGAGTATTGACTGATATATTGACTGAAAGTATCAATAGAAGTAAATCTCAGATAAAAATGGATTCTTATAATATTGCAGCTAAAACCGGTACTTCAATCAAACCGAAAGAAGACGGCACAGGTTATACTAATAAGATGTATACTTCAATTGTTGGTTATTTGCCATCAAGTGATCCGCAGGTATTAATATACGTAATAGTTGACTCTGCTCAAGGGGGCGAGATTTGGGGTAATACGGTTGCAGCTCCGATATTTAAAGAAGTTTCAACACAAGTTACACATATTTTGAATTTGCAGCCTGATAAAATAAAAAAATAAAAAGGGGAAATAATGAGATTAGGAAATTTAGTTAAAAGTATAGACATTATTGAAACAGTGAATATAGAAAACTTTGATAAAGAGATAGAAGGAATTAAATATAATTCAAAAAGAGTTCAAGAAGGTGATTTGTTTATTTGTTTAACAGGTGAACATGTTGACGGACACGAATATGCAGAAGAAGCTCTTGCAAACGGTGCGGTAGCTTGTGTGGTTGAAAGACGATTGAGCATAGATGCTCCGCAGATTGTTGTTAATTCTACAGAAGAATCTATTGCACAAATTTCAGCTGAATTTTATGCAAATCCTTCCAGAAAACTTAATATGATTGGTGTTACCGGAACTAATGGTAAAACAACGGTGACTCACTTAATCCAAAAACTTTATGAAGCTTTTAATCAGCAATGCGCATTGATTGGAACTTTAGGACATAAGTTTTCCAGTGATGATGAATACAGAGATGCTAAACACACAACTCCTCAAGCCCCTGAATTACAGGAACTTTTATGGGATATTAATGAAAAATGTATTGATAATGTTGTAATGGAAGTTTCTTCACATTCTTTAGTTCAGCATCGTGTTGATTATGTTGATTTCAACGGGGCTGTGTTAACTAATTTAACTCAAGACCATTTGGATTTCCATATTACAATGAATAACTATTTTAAAGCAAAATCTATTTTGTTTTCAGAACTTGTTGCAGGTGATTTTGCAGTAATCAATAACGATGATGAGTATGCCGAAAGGTTTAAAGAAGTTATTTCACCTACTGTGAATACTTATACTTACGGTGTTACAGGCCAAGCTGATGTTATGGCAAAGAATATTTCTTTTGATAATGACGGAGCTTCTTTTGTTTGTGTGGTCAGAGGTCAAGAATATAAAACAAAATTAGCAATGAACGGTATGTTCTCCGTTTATAATGTTCTTGCGGCTATTACAACTGCTTTAGCTCTCGGTTTTGATATTGAAAAATCAATCAGAGTTTTAGAAAAAATTTCCGGTGTTGCAGGAAGATTCGAAATTGTAGTTACAAAACCTACTGTAATTGTTGACTATGCTCACACTCCTGATGGTTTGGAAAATGTTTTAAAAGCTGCAAGAGAAATTACTCCTGAAAGCGGCAATTTGATTTGTATCTTCGGCTGCGGCGGTGACAGAGACGCTACTAAACGTCCTAAAATGGGTGCGATAGCTGAACAATATGCGGATAAAGTTATTGTAACAAGTGATAACCCTAGAAGTGAAAACCCTCAACAGATTATTACCGATATTCTTGCAGGATTAAAGAGTGTGAATGACGTTATTGTTGAACCTGATAGAGAACTTGCAATTAAAGAGGCTTATAAATTAGCTAATGCTAACGATGTTGTTCTTGTTGCGGGCAAAGGTCATGAAGATTATCAGATTCTTGCAGATGAAACTATTCACTTTGATGATAGAGAAAAAGTCCGTGAAATTTTTATCGGAGAATAGCAATGAAAACTCCTTTATTAATAGAACAGCATTTACATGGTGCGTTTGGTATTGATTTTAATACCGCGGGGGTAAATGATGTTTTGTTTGTGGCGGAAAAGCTTTATGAACATGGAATCGGCGGTTTTTTTCCTACTCTTGTAACAGATTCTGTTGAGAATATAAAACGACAGATTGCGGTAATTAAAGACGCATCAAAGAGTTCCAAAGCAATCTTAGGTATTCATCTTGAAGGTATTTTTATTAATCCTGAAAAAAAAGGGATTCATAATCCTGAACACTTTTTGCCTTTGACTGTTGAAAACTATAAACTGATTGAAGATGAGTTTATAAAAATTGTTACTCTTGCTCCTGAGTTAGATGAAGGTTTGATTGATTACCTTCGCTCGAAGGGTGTAAAAGTTCAAGCGGGACACTGTGTTGGCGGGGATTTGTCTAGAGTTGACGGAGTAACTCACTTATTCAATGCAATGTCGGGAATTTCTCACAGAGGAAAATCAACAGCACTTTCTGCTCTGGTTGAGGATGTTTATACGGAAATTATCGCAGACGGGGTGCATGTAAGTGATGATGCTCTTAAGCTTGTATTCAAATCAAAAGACAAGGTTATTTTGATAAGTGATGCGCTTCCTATTACCAATAGCGATATGAAGGAGACTGTTTTTGCGGATTCTAAAATCTATTATGACGGAGTAAAAGCTACTTCAGCAGACGGCACAATTGCAGGTAGTACAACGCTTTTGGACGGGATTGTTAAGCGCTTGATTAAATTGGGGTTGTTTAAGCCTGAATATATTGAAAATGTTTATCGCTACCATGGTCTTGAGCCTTTTGGAGAAATCGAATGGGCAGAATAGTTAAAGTAATTATTTGCGGTTTGGGCGCAGTGGGTTTAACTTATGCTAATAAGTTAAAGGATGTTTGTGAGTTGAAAATCCTTGCAGATAATGCGCGAGTCCAAAGATATGAACAAACTTCTCCTCTTTTGAACGGCAAGCCGATAGAACTGGATTATATTACGCCTGATGATAGTTTTGAGGCTGATTTAATTATAATTTCTACTAAAGCTTCAGGTTTAGAGTCTGCAATTAAGTATATTAAGAATTTTGTTGGTAAAAATACTCTTATTATTTCTTTGCTCAACGGGATTTCTAGTGAAGAAGAAATTGCTCAGGCTTACGGAAAAGAGAAAGTTATTCCCGCTTATTTTATCGGACATAGTGCGGTAAGAGATGGAAATTCCGTTACCCAAGACGGAGTTGGAAGAATTGTTTTCGGGAAAAATGAAAGATTGGAAAAGTTTTTTAAAGAAAACAAAATTGATTATGAAATTCCAGAGGATATAATTTATTCATTGTGGTTAAAATTTACGATGAATATATTTTCCAATCAGACTTCTGCAGTTTTAAATCTAACTTTTGGCGAAATGAAAAGAAGCGAAAAGTTTAAAGAGTTTGCAAAAAAACTTATAGCGGAAGTTCGTAAAATTGGTGAAGCAAGCGGAGTTAAAGGGTTAGAAAACTTGGAAAAAGATGCTCTTTTTGCACTTTCTCAAATGGTGGATGATGGTAAGACTTCTATGCTTCAAGACATTCTTGCAGGGAGAAAAACTGAGGTTGATATTTTTGCAGGCGAGATTATAAAACGAGGGCAAATGTTCGGCATTGAAACTCCTTATAATCAAACACTTTATGATTTGATTAAGATTTTGGAGGAGGGGTAAAAGAATGAATATAGCCTTCATTCCTGTTCGTGGCGGAAGTAAATCAATTCCTTTAAAGAATATCAAACTATTAAACGGTAAACCGCTTGTATATTGGACAACAAAAGCCGCTCAAGAAGCCAAATGTGTTGATAAACTTGTAATCGCAACCGATAGTGAAGAAATCAAAAAAACTGTTTTATCTATCGGGTTTTCTAAGCTGGAAGTCTTTGACCGCTCGACTGAAAATGCGCAAGATACATCTTCAACAGAAAGTGTAATACTTGAATATTTGGCTAATGTTCAAGCTGATAATCTAATCTTAATCCAGGCAACGTCACCTCTTTTAAAATCCGAACACATTGACGGCATGTTTGAAACACTCGCTCATTCAGATGCGGATTCGATTTTTTCAGGGGTAAGAGAAAAACAATTCCATTGGATTGAGGGGGAAAATGGTTTACAGCCAATCAATTATGATTACCGTAATCGTCCGCGAAGACAGGAATTTCAAGGAATAATCGCCGAAAATGGTGCTTGTTATATTAATTCAGTTTCAAATATTCTTCGGGACAAATGCCGGCTTTCGGGTAAGATTCTAGCTTATGAACTACCTCCTGAAACCGCTTACGAAATCGACGAGGAGTCCGATTGGATTATTGTTGAAGAGTTGATGAAGAAGCGCTAATTTGTTTAAGACATTTTTGTGTATGTTGTAATGATTCAAGGAATAGAATCATTTCCCTGTCATCTTTTGCGGAGTTTAAAATTTGTAGTGCACGTAAATATATTTTATTTGGTGTTTGAATATCATCTACAGATGTTTCATCAATAGCTGCCATATCAAAATCAAGTACCTTAGATAATTTTTTCATTACATTAAATGTTGGATTATGCATACCTTTTTCAATGCGCGCCAGATACTTGTCATCTATATTTACTTTTTCTGCTAATTGTTCCTGTGTTAGTCCTTTAGATTTACGTAATTTTCGAATTTTTGCCCCAAGAATACCATAGGAATTGTCTTTTAAACTTCTTTTCTCCATTAGTGGATGCCTCTTTTTTATAATTTTCACTAAAAATAGAAGTTTTATACACCACTTATAAGACTATAAAATATTATCATATTATAGGTACAATAAGTAGATTTTTTGAACGATTTATGCTAGAATATTTGAAATATTACTTTGTTCAAGGAGTAGAAAATTGGAAAAAAATGTAATTTGCATAAAATGGGGAACGAAATTTGGAGCTGAGTATGTTAATCGCTTATATAAAATGGTAAAAAAGAACCTTAAATTACCATTTAGATTTGTGTGTTTTACGGATGATACCAACGGATTAATTGATGGAATTGAAACCATGGAACTTCCGCCCTATGAAGACAATCCCAATATTGGTGATAAAGGTTGGAGAAAATTGTCTTTATTTAGTTCAGAGCTGGGCGATTTAAAAGGTAATGCTTTATTTTTAGACTTGGATATTGTTATAATGCAGAACTTAGAACCGTTTTTTGAGGAAGAGGGTGATTTCCTTATTGTAAAAGATTGGGATTTTCCTGATGATATAATTGGAAACTCTTCTGTATTTAGGTTCAAAATTGGTGCGCACCCCGAAGTTTTAGAAAATTTTTATAATCTTGGGAATACCATTCGTTGTGATTATAAGAACGAACAGGCATTTTTATCATATCAAATGCATGAAAAAGGTATTTTAAAATACTGGAATTTGGATTGGTGTGTAAGTTTTAAAAGAAACTGTTTAAGAACATTTCCATTAAACTTTTTTATGTTGCCAAAAGAGCCGAAGGCTAAAATTTTAGTTTTTCATGGACGACCTACTCCGGAACAAGCCAGAAAAGGGTATATGGGAAAAGGCGGTTTAAGGTATGTGAAACCTACAAAATGGCTTGATAAATATTGGGAGTAATACATGAAATTTATACATATATTAAAAGAAATTTTTGTATATTTAGTAGCATGTATTATTTTTATAATTTATTCGATAAAAGTTTTTTTATTCGGAGATAATGATTAGATAATAAAAAAGGCTTCTTTAAGAAGCCTTTTTTATTTATTACATTGAAACTCTGTCTTTAATTTCTTCCATCTTGTGATCTGCTAATCTCGAATCACCCTTAACTCTCGAATAAGATAAATAACCATTCATTCTATCAATCTTAGTTAAGTTTCTGCTTCCGCATTTTGGACAAACATCCATATTTAATTCCTGATGTCCGCAATCGTCACAGTAAGAAAGTGATAAATTAACACCTTCGTAGAATCCCATATCCATTGCTCTGTGAATCAATGTTTCAACAGCTTCTGTATTATAATCAATCGGATATTTTACATACTGAATCTTGCCGCCGTTCATCAAATCCCAGAAACGTTTTTCACAATCCTGTTTTTCAATCGGACTGATGTTTTCACTAACGTGGCAGTGGAATGAATTTGATACATAAGGTTTATCAGAAACATTCGATACTACACCGTATTTTTTACGGAATTGTTTAACCTGTAATCCGCATAAGTTTTCAGCAGGAGTGCCGTATAATGCGTATAACCAACCGTCAGCTTCTTTGAATTCGTTAACTTTCTTGTTAATGTATTCCATAACTTCGATTGCAAATGCACCGTCTTCAACTAATGATTTACCATTATGTAATTGTTGTAATTCATTCAATGCTGTAATACCGAATGATGCTGTTGCAGCTTTAAGAAGCGGTTTAATCTTATCATGAATACCTAAATGTCCGCCTAAGAATCCGCCTTCACAGTATGCAAGAGGGTTAACAGAAGCTTTCATTTCTCCCAAGTATTCGTAAGTTCTGATATGTAATTGTCTAATCAATTCCATATAGTAATCAAGAACTTCATAGAAATTTTTACTTTCTTTTTTAGCTTTAGCATAAATCATTGGTAAGTGTAAGCTGATTGCACCAATGTTGAAACGACCAACAAAGATTGGTTTATCGTTTTCATCAGCAGGTTTCATTCCGCCTCTTTCGTACCAAGGTGATAAGAAAGCTCTACATCCCATAGGTGAAACTACTCTGCCGTATTTTTTGTACATTTCAGCTACATAGCCTTCACCTGAAAGTGATAACCAGTCAGGATACATAGTCTTTTTAGAACATTCAACGCCTGCTTTGAATAAATCATAGCTGATTTTGCCTTCACCGTGAATGTTTTCATCGTATAAGAACACGATTTTAGGGAACAATACAGGTTTTTTACATTCTTTTTTACCCTGTCCTCCCATACGGATTTTAAGCATAGCCAAAGTTGCCATTTTTTCGTATTCACCTGTTCCTAAACCTGCTGAAACAGTGATGAACGGATAATCACCACGTGATGATGCAACTGTGTTAAACTTGTATTCCCAACCCTGGAAACCTTGTTCAAAATCTTTTTGAACATCAGCCATAGCAGCTTCTCTTGCTTTTTCAAAGGACAAGCCTAAGCA
>CAMTNN010000061.1 GCA_947073895.1 uncultured cyanobacterium | reverse complement strand
CGATTTGTTTATAGGATATTCTTATCAGAAAATAAATCTTATTGAACAGAAATCGTGGAAAAAGACTGAAATTATTTATGACGATGTATACAATCTTGCACAACGTTCAGGAATTGTAATGGTTCGTATACTTGCCAGCTGGTTCAAAGCAACCTTATTAAAAGATAAGGGACTTTATACAGAAGCTTACGATTTAATTATATCAACGACCTCTGCTATTAAACGTTCAGGTATGATAAATCAAATATTGACATTAGTAACTCTTATATTAACTATCAATATTGTATCTAAAATTGAAGAAAAACAGATTGAAATCCCTGGATTGATTTATAAAGTATTCTATTTAGGTCACAAATATCACCTTGAAGAATATTACAAATATATTGAAGACGAAAGACTGTTGGATGAAGACTACTTGAGAGAACTTCAAGAATCATTCAATATAAGTGATGAAGAACTTCAATCAGACTCTGATATGGAAGAATCCGTAGAAGAACAATCTGAACAACCTGCAGAACCACAAGAATAGTGAAAGAGGGATTATCTATGAAAATTTTGTTTGCATCGGCAGAAGTAGCACCGTTTTCTAAAGCCGGAGGATTATCTGACGTTATAGGCAGCCTGCCAAAGTATTTAGAAAAAGACGCAGAAATTGCTATATTTACACCACTGCATGGTTGTATAGATACTAAGAAGTTTAATATAAAAGAACTTGAAAACTCTGAAATGTGGATAACTTTTGGTTCATCTCCTCAAAAGTTTAAATTATTTATGACAAAACTTCCGGGTACAAATATTAATGTTTTCTTTGTTCAAAACGATTGGTATTTTTCATGTTTTCAGGAAGTTTATCCAAAGTGGTTAGATACACGTTATGAACACGAAAGATATGTTGCATTTTCTCTTGCTACTTTAGAATATGCTAAACAATTGAATTTTAGAGCAGATATTATTCACTCTAATGATTGGCATACTGCAATGATTCCTTTGTATATTAAAGCTAATTACAAGTTTGATGAATTTTGGGCTAATACTAAAAACGTATTTGAAATTCATAACCTTGCTTATCAAGGAATTTGGTTTGAAGATATTCTTGATTTTGCAAATATGAGAAAAGATATTGTTTATAACGAATGGGGTTGTGAACACTACGGACGTGTTAACTGGATGAAAGGTGCGATTAATTATTCTGATAAAATTGTTGTAGTTTCACCAAAATATGCAGATGAAATTTTAGGTTCTGAATTCGGTGAAGGAATGGATTATACGCTTCGCGGTCAAACAGGTAAGATTGAAGGAATTCTTAATGGTATAGATTACGAAGTATTTAACCCTAAGACTGATAAAAGTTTGGTAAAAAACTTTGATATTAAGAGCATAAAAAATAAAGAAGAAAACAAAAAAGCTGTTTTGAAAGAATTCGGACTGGAATATAATCCTGAAAGACCTTTAATCGCATTGATTTCACGTCTTGTTGACCAAAAAGGTTTAGATTTAATTCGTCAGGTTGAAAACGATTTGAAGAATCTTAATGCTGATTTTATTTTCTTAGGTTCAGGTGATAAGAGTTATGAAAACTTATTTATCTGGTTATCAAATAATACACCTAATATCAGAACTTATGTCGGTTACAGAGGCGACCTTGCAAACTTGATTTATGCAGGTTCAGACTTTTTCTTAATGCCTTCTAAATTTGAACCGTGCGGACTTTCACAATTGATTGCAATGCGTTACGGTTCGTTGCCGATTGTAAGAGCAACAGGCGGTTTGGACAACACAGTTGTTGGTTATCCTTTAGATGATTCAACAGGATTCAAATTTTGGAGCTATGACGGCTGTGCAATGAAAGATGCTATTTGCTGTGCGTTAGAAGTTTATAAAGATAAATATACTTTAGGTGCTATGCGCGAAAGTGCAATGAAGGCAGATTTCAGCTGGAAAGAAAGCGCTAAAAAATATTTGCAGATGTATAAAAGTTTGAGTTAAAATATTCTTATGAAAGATTTAAAACTCCATTATTCACTTTTACCTGCATTTCAATCTGATGACCCTGTAAGAGATGCAATCTTAGCAGGGGTAAAAGTTACCGGTGTAACTATTACTCTTGAGGATAAAATTATTGCTCAATATCCGATTTTTATTACTAACGAAATGCATTATGATAATCTAAAACTTTACCTTGAACAAGTTGGCGAAAAACTTTTTACGGCTGTTAAAGAAAAGATTGAGAATAATGAGCAGTTTGAAATAAAAGATTTGATGAACAACGGATGCCATGGTTGCGGAGGATGTAAAGGTTGAATATCCTTGTAATCGGAAAACCTCAAAACAATTTGCTGGAGGCGGTTTGTAAGTCTAAACTTCTTGATAAATTGTATACAGCTACTATTGAACCTTTGGAAGATATTCCTAATATCGAGTTTGATAGTTTTGAAGATCTTGCAAATAAAGCTCGTGCATTAAAGATTGATGTAGTAATAACTTCTGATAAAGATTTAATTCAGGCAGGCATTGCTGATGTTTTGAAAAAAAATTTTATAAACATTTTTGCTATAAATAAAAAATGGTCTAATCTTGAAACTTCAAGATTGGTTGCAAAACAACTTGCAAATTATTATTCGGTTAATGTGCCGGAAGTTATAAAAGCTCCGCTTTCTTTTCCTGTCATAATAAAAACTGATAAACCAAAGATGACTTATATTGCAAAATCTATGTCTGATTTGATTAATAAAATGCAAACATTAGAAGGCGAAAAAACTTTTCTTGAGGAATATTTGGGAGGTGAAGTTTTTGAACTTGTTTCTTTATGGGATGGAAAAAATCTGCTTAGTTTTCCTATAGAAAATCTTACGGAAGTTCAGCAAGACAGATTGGAACTTTACAAAACAAAACTTCATTTTATGTTATCGGATGAAAAAGCTGATTTTATGGGATTTTTTACCTCCAAACTTATTTGGGCAAAAAATGACTGGTATCTTTTGGAATACAAAATGGATGTAAATGAAAATTGTAAATTCTACGGTGATTTACTTTATATTCTTAATTCTGCTCTGTATCAAAAATTGAATGAAATTCAGGTATAGAATAATTTCCAGTATTCATAAGAGAATTAAACCCGCCTTCTAAATTACTTCCATCTAATTCAAGAAGCGGAAAACCAAGGTTTTTAGCTAATGTTTCAACTTTTACATCATAATTTATTCCCAAAACCTTAACTCCTGCTTTTGCTGCAGCAAGACAAGCGTGAAAACGCATTCCTATAAGGTATTCAAGACTTGATAATTCGTTTATTGCCTCTAGAACGCTTAGATTTTTGAGAATTTTTTCGTCAATTTTTTCTAAAACAGGTAAATCTATACTATCTTGCAATGAAATTAGCTTAATTTCTTCATTTGGAAAACGTTTTTTTATTTCTGCAATTAATTTTTCTACAAATTCATTTGTCAAAGTTGGAAAACTTCTCAATTGTAAACCAACTCCGTGTTTTTCTTTTTTCGGAACTTCTATACCAAAAACAGGGTCTGTAACAAGAATTGATTCAATTCCCATATCTTGTAAAAGTTTTTGTGAGTTTTCATCACGCACTGTGATTTTATAACATCTTTTTAAAACAAATTTTGTTAAAATTTTTCCTATTTTTGTTTTAAATGGAGTAAAACCCTGTGCAAAAATTATGACTTTTTTTCTGAAAAATAATGCGCACATTATTATTCCAAGATAATACATAAGACTTTTTAAACTTGTAACATCCTGTAAAAGGCTTCCTCCGCCTGAAATTAGGACATCTGATTCCATTATCGGTTTTAAAAATTTAAACATTCCGACAGAGTTTACATTATATAATTTTGAAGTTTTTTCAGGGTTGGAAGAAATTAGGGTGATTTTTTCAGCATTATTTTTTTTGAGTTCGGAGACTAAAACACTTGCAATAGCTTCGTCACCAAAGTTATCAAATCCGATGTATCCTGAAACAACATATTTTGCCATTAGAAAATCTCCTACACTAAATACTTGGTTAATAAAAGCTTTTTCAAAGCTCTTGCGTGTATTGCTTCCGGTTCAATTTCCAAAAGCCTGTTCAAAAATACCAATGCTTCGTGATATTTTTCTAATTTCTTTTGTGCAGCAGCCATAGCATAAAGTGCTTCAACAAAATTCGGGTCAAGTTCAAGTGCTTTTTCTAAATCAGTGACCGCGCGGTTAATATCGGGATTTTCTATATCTTTTCTTGATAACAAAATCTTTGCGCGATTATAGTAAGCATCAACCATTTTGTCGTTTAATTGAAGTGCTTTTGTGTAGTCCAAAATCGCATCATCAAAATTTTCAAGAGCCTGATTAGCTACAGCCCTGTAAAAATAAGGTATTTCCCAATCATTTTTTAACTCAAGAGATTTATTGATATTTTCGATTCCGTCACCGAATCTTCCGTTTTGGATATCAAAAATCCCGTTATCAAGATAGTATTTATAGTCATTAGTCATTTTTCACCATTTCCCTAAGTTTTTTCAACTGGTCGCGAATTTCGGCTGCGCGTTCAAAATCAAGTATTTTAGCAGCTTTGTGCATGTCTTTTTCAAGTTTTGTAATAAGTTTAGGCAAATCTTTTTTGTCGATTCCTAAATCAACCATTTCTTCTGCAACAATATCTTCAAAGCTTCTGTAGCTTTCAACAAGTGAAAGAAGATTGTTTTCAATCGGTTTTTTAATTGTTTGTGGAATTATTCCGTATTTTTTATTATGTTCAAGCTGAATTTCACGACGGCGATTGGTTTCGTCAATCGCACGTTGCATTGAATCTGTGATTTTATCAGCGTACATAATAACTTCACCGCAAGCGTTTCTTGCAGCACGCCCGATTGTCTGAATCAAACTTGTATCCGAGCGCAAAAATCCTTCTTTATCCGCGTCCATAATTGCAACAAGCGAAACTTCAGGAATATCAAGCCCTTCACGAAGCAGGTTAACACCGATTAGAACGTCAAACTCACCTAATCTTAAATCACGCAGAATTTCTACACGCTCAATTGACTTAACTCCGCTGTGCAAATATCTTACACGAATTCCGTCCTGTAAGAAATAATCAGTTAAGTCTTCTGCCATGCGTTTTGTCAAAGTTGTAATCAAAACGCGTTCATTCTTTTCGGCACGTTTTGCTATTTCTTTTTTTAAATCAGGAATCTGACTTTCAATCGGACGAATATGAATTTTAGGGTCAACAAGTCCTGTTGGGCGGATAATTTGTTCCACAAGTCGGGAAGAAGTTTGAAGTTCAAAATCAGCAGGAGTCGCCGAAATATAAATTTTCTGTCCTACTTTATCAAAAAATTCTTTACTTTTTAAAGGTCTGTTATCCTTGGCACAAGGAAGTCTGAACCCGTAATCAATCAGAGTTTTCTTCCTTGAAGCATCGCCGTGGTACATTCCGTTAAGCTGTGGAATTGTTACGTGTGATTCGTCAATAACTGTTAAAAATTCACTTTGAAAATAATCTAATAAAGTTGCAGGCGGAGTTCCAGGAGCACGGCGTTCAATGATTCTTGAATAGTTTTCAATTCCTGAACAGTAGCCCATTTCCTTAATCATTTCGATATCGTATTTTACACGCTGTTGAAGGCGCTGTGATTCAAGTATTTTGTTTTCGCTCTCTAATTCTGCAACACGATTTTTGAGCTCTTGTCTAATCATTGCAAGAGTTTCGTCTTCATTTTCATCATAAGCTATATAGTGCACAGCAGGATAGATTACAACTGATTCCGGCGCTTCAATTATTTCGCCTGTTAAGTGGTCGATTTTAACAATTTTTTCTATTTCGTCACCAAAGAAATAAATACGTGTAACAATTTTTTCATACGCAGGCATAATTTCTAAAATATCACCGCGTGCGCGGAAAGTTGAACGCTCAAGCTCAACATCGTTTCTGGTATATTGAACAGATACAAGATGTTTTATTAAATCGTTACGTTCAAGCTCCATTCCTACTTTTAACTCAATTGTGCCTTTAAAATAACTTTCAGGTAAACCCAAACCGTAAATACAGCTGACTGATGCAATAACAATTACGTCATTGCGTTCATAAAGACTTCTGGTTGTATTATGGCGGAGCCGGTCGATTTCTTCGTTTATGCTTGCTGATTTTTCAATGTAAGTATCGGTGCGTGGAATATAAGCTTCCGGCTGATAATAATCGTAATAAGAAATAAAATATTCAACTGCATTATCAGGGAAAAGTTCTTTAAACTCGTTGTAAAGCTGAGCGGCAAGAGTTTTGTTATGTGCAATAATAAGAGTTGGTTTTTGAACTCTTTCAATCACGTTTGCAATCGTAAAAGTTTTTCCCGATCCTGTAATCCCCAAAAGTGTTTGAGTATCTTCACCTTTAAGTGCACCATCAACCAATTGCTCAATAGCTTTCGGCTGGTCGCCTGCGGGTTTGTATTTTGAAGATATCTTGAATTCTTTTTGCATAACAAAATTATACACCAAGAATTGTAGGGTGGGCAATGCCTAATACTGCTAGGTTTTACGTTTAATGGACATACCATTACTCATTATACAAGCTTAGCTTTAAATTTATTTAACGCTCCTATATATTATCACCTAAACAACACAAAAAACGCGGATTTACATAATTAATATTATGTGACCCTGCCTCATATGTATATTATAGCATACAAGGCATACTTTGTGAACTATTGTTAATTTTACAATTATACTCAATTAGCTCAAACCCTTGCTATTATTGTTTTTTACTTTTAAATAGGGTCACATAATATTAATTATGTAAATAGCTAAATAAGACTTAAATAGCGAGGTAATTGAATGAAAAGATTAAATGGGTTTTCGCTCATGGAAATGATGGTCGTATTATCAATAGTAGCGATAGTAGCGGCAGCATCAGCTCCAATGGTGAATAAGAAAATGGTACGGGAAACGACAGATACATCTTTATGGAAACGTACAGTAGGGTCGTCCATAGGCTATAATATGTCTAATAACAATGATAATGATAATACAACAGTTGGTATCGGAACATCCGTATCACGTCCAGATAATACTAATCCAAAATTATATATCTCTTCGAGAACAGATACTACTCCGCATATAATGTTTGGTCATAACGGTGGGCATTTATATCGTTTTACAGGAGGCGGTCAGAATGATAATATTTGGTTGAGCAATCTTACTATGCCCCTAAATAATTTATCGAATACTGTGGTATTAGGAAGAGATAATCAAGTTGACGGAACGGATCAAGTTGCAATTGGTAGAGAAATAACTGCCCACGGACAAGGTGGTGTTGCAATCGGGCGACGCGCAGAGTTATTGAGAGCTTCCACTCGTTCGATTGCAATTGGATCTGGTGCATCCTCAAATGCGGCTAATACAATTGCATTAGGCACAGGGGCAATAACAAGAACTGATGACTCAATAGCAATTGGTAGAAAAGCAGAAGCTGCAATTGGAGGGAATGGTGCTATTGCAATAGGTCAGGAATCATTAGCTGCGAGCAGTGCAGTTGCTATTGGTTCGCCCGGTTATTACGGTAGTAATGCCAATACGCAGGCTGCATCACGTGCAATAGCGATAGGAGATGCTGCACAAGCGAGAGGAGAGGATTCAATCGCCATGAGTTCAAACGCACGAACAAATTCTACTAACACTATTGCAATAGGTAGGGATGCACGAGCAAATTCAGCTAACTCTATTGCTATTGGTCTTGGCCCATTGGTTAGTAATGATTTTGATTGCCAAAACTCGATAGCAATAGGTCAAAGTGCACGAGTATTTGCTTCTAATGCGATGGCAATTGGTGGTCGTGGGGCAACTGTTTCTAAAAATAGTACTAATTCAGTAGCAATCGGTTCTCAAGTAACAGTGAATCAAAATACTCCGAATACTATGGCTATAGGTCAGGGTATGACTGTATCCAAACTGGGTGCTAATAATGTTTCTGTAAATA
>CAMTNN010000060.1 GCA_947073895.1 uncultured cyanobacterium | reverse complement strand
ACTGGAATATATTCAAAGAGCTTTTTTTCTGATATTAGGGGCATTTATTGTTGCAGCTGCACTTGAGTTATTTTTACTTCCAAATAAGATTATTGACGGTGGTGTAATCGGTATTTCAATGATGGTTTCTCATATTACTAAAGGTAATTTGGGTGCGATTATTTTTGCTATCAATTTCCCGTTCGTAGTCCTTGCATATAAAACTCTCGGCCGTAAGTTCGTTTTGAATACTTTTTTTGCAATTACAATGCTTTCAATTGCAACTAACGTAGTTTTGAGATTTAACCATGTAACTGATGACTTGCTTCTGGCAACTATATTCGGTGGAATATTATTGGGGCTTGGTGTCGGTTTGATTTTGAGAAACAATGCTTCGCTTGACGGAACGGAAATGGTTTCATTAAGACTTGCGAAAAAATTAAAAGTTGTTTCTGTTGGTGAACTTTTAATGGGAATGAATCTCTTTGTTTACGCAGGTGCGGGTTTTTTATTCGGATGGGACAGAGCACTATATTCGGTTTTAACTTATTATGTAGCGTCTAAAGTTATTGATACTGTTATAGAAGGTTTGGATAAAGCTAAATCTGTTAGAATTGTATCCGAGTTTTCACGTGAAATAGGCGATTCTATTATGAAAGAGCTGGACATTAGTGTAACTTATATGAAAACCTTGGGTGGATATTCAAGACAGGAAAAGATTTTAACTTATTGTATTGTTAATAAATTTGATATGGCAAAGCTAAAGGAAGTTGTGCACAACGTTGACCCTAATGCTTTTATTGTGACAGAAGATGTTCACGAAGTTGAAGGTGGAAGATTCAGAAGAAAATCTTCTCATTAATTCCTTTACAAAAATTCATAATAAAGCAATTTTTTCTTATTTTGTGCCTTTATATATGTATATTAGTGTGAAATGAAGGTTTTATTATGACAAATGCGCAAATTCCGTCATATTCAGGCGTGACAATTAATATTTCTAATCCGACAGTTACGACGGTTCCTTATCAAAATGCTTGCCCAACGATAACAGCTCCGATTGAACAGGTGCAGCAAAATCCTGTTCCGCAGATGCAGGTTCAGGAATCCCAGCCTAAGGAACAATTACCTCAAGCATATCCGGCTTCTTATTATATGAACAACTATAATAACTATCAGCAAGGCGGAGAACAGGCGGCTCTGTCCGATACTTCAACCATTGATAAAGGACAAGATATGCCTTTACAAGAATCGGTAAAAGAAGAAGAGGATATGTCTTCTTCGACTGAAATTATTGATGAATTGAATGCGCGCGATGCTAAACAGAAAGAGCTTGAAGAAAATGGAAAGCAAACTCGTGTAGTCGCTCTAACTGATGAATATATAATGTCTTTAGAAAATTATTTAAATAACCAAAATACAGACATTCGTTTAATGGCAGCAAAAGAGATTTTGACCAGATTGGATGAAGATAAAACAAGATATGATGATGCGGCTTTGAATGCTTTGTTGAATAAGATGCTTCAAGACCCGCAGAAGCTTGTTAGGATAGCTGCATTGAGTGCATTCTCATCTGGTTTGGCAAGCGGTAATGACTATACGGTTCAACTGCTTAATAATATTCAACAAAATCCAAATTCTGACAAAGAAGATGTTGTAGAAGCGGCTAATATTTTATTGAAAATGTCAGCCCAGACAGAAATGAGATATACACCTGTTCAGAACAATGCTCCTGATCAGGTGGAACAGAAGGCAGAATAATGAAACTTGCAACAAAAATAGCTTGTAGAACTTTAGGAACAGCCGGCATGGGAATTGCCCTCTATGATGCTGTTAATGTTGCTAACCAATATTCTAAAAACGGAGCGCAAAAAGAATCTGCCAAGTATCTTGAAAAAGCTTATTTTAACTCAAGAACAACTGACACTGTCAGTTATTCAAACAGGATTATTCAAGACAAAGTTTTTGATTACAGAACAAGAAATCCGCTTCCTGCTTTGTGGGGAAGAATAAAGGGCGGATGTGAAGGCACTCTTTATTCTTTAGGAAACAGTCTCTTTCTCGTAGGCGCATCAGCATTAGCGCTCACAGCTAAGAATCTGTTCGCAAAAGCCGGTGCAATTGGAGTTGCCGGCGCCACTCTTTACAATGTTTTGCGAAGCGGCTACGGTATGGGAAAACCTAATCCTATGGATTAACCCTGCTGTTTGAACTGAACAAGTTTTTTAGCCGGTCTGAGATGTTCCTTTACTGCATCCATAAACTTGGGACTATCTTCTTTTGCAATTAACTTTGCTTCATCAGAACTGTTTTTGTGAAGTCCTGTTTTGTCAATTAACTGCGGTGTCATAAAGAACATTGTTAAAAATGCAGCACACAAACCTAATACACCGGCATGTGCCCAGGATGAAGTTTGGCTTCTTGCAAGAGCGGTTCCTAAACCGCCTGCTGCAGCAGCAACTCCGCCTGCATTAATCAGGGCGATGTTTTGGTTTGATAATGTTGGCTTTTGACCGTACGTTCCGTTGTTCCCTCTGAATCCTGCCCGAGGGCTAAAGGCGTTTACAGGTTGAATCATACGCACACACTTTCTTTCTCTTAACTCTCCTACATGCTAACGCAAATGTTCGGGTTTGTAACTTACTCTAAAGGATTATTTTTAAAGTGTCAAACCCACACTATTATTGCGTTTGAGGGATATAAATGTGTGATATAATCGAGTATATGTTGCTGTGATTAAAGTGCTATAAAAATATGTTCATGATAAAATGTTGTTATAATTTTAATGGAGAGGAGTTTGATGGAAGATTCGTTGTTAAAGTTAAAGAATACTAATACTAAAGATGCATTTCGTTACGGTTATTTGCTTAACAAAATGTTTCCTTATATAAGAGCGGTTTTATCGCGTTCAATAATTTTGATATTGTTAGCTATACCTTTAGGGTTGCTTGATGGTGTTGTGGCTTTTTCTTTAAGGCCTTATATGGATTATGTTGTAAATGGTAATGAAGCTCAGGTATTTACATTCCAGGGGTATACAATTCAGCTTCAATCATTTTTTATTAAGTTTATTCCGTTTGCAATAGTTGTTTTTGCCCTTATCCAAGGTCTTTTGAAATATCTTTGTAACTACCTTACTGAATGGACTGGTAATACGATGTCAAATAAGCTTAAAATAGATTTATTTAAAAAGCTTACTGCAATGGATACAAAGTTTTATGATATTAACTCTTCAGGGCTGATTTTGAGCAGGTTTTTATCTGACCCTGATCAAGCTTCAAAAAAACTTATTGAAACAATTAAAACATTTATTTTGTCTATATTTGAGCTGCTTGCTCTTGTCGGAGTTCTTTTGTTTAACTCCTGGAAGCTTGCAATTATCGGTGTTGGAGTAATGGCGATTGCAATTACTCCTGTAACTCTCATCAGAAAAAAAATTAAAAAAGTTTCTAATGAAACAATGGTTGTTGCAGGGGATATGACCACTAATTTTAATGAAACTTGTGCCGGAAATAAAATTGTTACTGCATACAATCTTCAAGAGTCTCAAAATCATAAATTTGAAAAACAGGTTAAAGCGCAATTTAATCTTGCAATGTCTTTAACAAAGCGTGTAGGATGGATGTCTCCTATTATGTATTTTATATGTTCAATCGGGATTGCGATTGTTATGAACTATGGTAACAGCCTTATTCTTTCCGGTGAAATGACTGCCGGAAGTTTTGCTTCGTTTGTAACATCATTGTTATTATTGTACAAACCTACTAAAACATTGGGGCTTACTCTTACTAATTTACAAGGAACATTTGTTTCAATGGCTCGTGTATTTGAGTTATTTGACCTTATTCCTGAAATCAAGAATAAGCCGAACTCTTTAGAGTTAAAAAATGTTGGCGGAGTTGATTTTAGCCATGTAACATTTGAGTATGTAAAAGATTTACCTGTATTAAAAGACTTCAATTTATCGGTAAAACCTAATGAAACAATCGCGCTTGTCGGTAATTCAGGCGGCGGTAAATCTACCGTTGTTAATTTGATACCAAGATTTTATGATGTAAAATCCGGTTCCATTATGATTAACGGGATTGATGTCAGAGAGTATGATATAGTAAGCTTGAGAAATTCTATCTCATTCGTATTTCAAGATAATTACTTGTTCTCAGGAACAATTAAAGAAAATATCCTTATGGGTAAGCCGAATGCTACTGAAGCGGAAATCGCTAAAGCAGTAGAATTAGCTCATTTGGATGAGTTTTTAGGTACTTTGCCTGAAGGTATTGATACTGTTGTCGGTGAACGTGGTGCATCTCTATCAGGCGGTCAAAGACAGCGTGTTGCAATTGCAAGAGCGTTGATTAAGAATTCGCCTATCGTAATTTTAGATGAAGCAACATCAGCGTTGGATAACGAGTCAGAGGCTATTGTTCAAAAAGCATTGGATAATTTGATGCAAAACAGAACTGTATTTGTTATTGCCCACAGACTTTCAACTATTCATAATGCAGACAGAATTGCGGTTCTGAATGAAGGTGAACTGGTTGAATTAGGGACTCATGATGAATTGATTAGTAAGCCGGATGGCAGATATAAATATTTATACGAAATGCAGTTTGCATAATAAGGAGAAAATATGTACGGAATTATTTTAGCAGGGGGTTCAGGCAGCCGTTTATGGCCGTTATCAAGAGAACTTTATCCAAAACAGCTTTTAAATATTCAGAACACCGAAAGCTTATTACAATCTACATTCCAGAGATTGAAAGAATGTATGCCTGCTGAAAATATTGTGAGTATGACTTGCGTTAAAAACTGTTCTAACGTTAAGTATCAGCTTTCTTCTTTTGCTCAAAATCCGATTGTATTATCTGAACCGATTTCGAAAAATACAGCTCCTGCAATCGTTTTAGGCTCAAAATACATTACGGAAACCGCACAAAAAGACCCTGTAATTCTTGTAGTTCCGTCAGACCATACGATTAAAGATGTTGAATCTTTTAAACAAACGGTTGAAGAGGGTGAAAAATTAGCAGAACAAGGGTATATTGTTACTTTTGGTATTAAACCTTCTTATGCTGAGACAGGTTACGGTTATATTAGTGCAGAAGGTAATCGTGTTCATAGGTTTGTAGAAAAACCTGATATGGAGCTTGCTGAAAAATATATTGAAGATGGTAATTATTACTGGAATAGCGGTATATTTATGTTCAAAGCATCAGTTTTATTAAGTGAGGCTGAAAAATATGCTCCTGAAATTTACGGTTTATTGAAGAACTTCGATTTTACAAATTCTGCAGATATTCCGTTTACAGAATTTGATAAAATGCCTTCTATTTCAATTGATTATGCAATTATGGAAAAATCCGACAAGATTGCATTTGTTCAGCTAAAAAGTGATTGGAATGATTTAGGAAGTTGGAAATCTATTTATGATGTGAGTAAAAAAGACGAGAACGGCAATGTCAAAATTGGTCATGTTTTAGACGAAGGCTCTAAAAATTCATTCGTATATTCTTCATCTAAACTTGTTGCAACAATTGGACTTGAAGATGTTGTGCTTGTTGAAACAGAAGATGCTATTTTAGCTTGCAAATCTGATAAAACCCAAGAGGTTAAAAATGTTTATGAAACATTAAAAAAACAAAACGATAATACTCATCTTGTGCATAAAACTGTTTACAGACCTTGGGGTTATTATACGGTGTTGGCGCAGGGTAACGGGTTTTTGAGTAAGATTATTCAGGTTAATCCGGGGCAAAAACTTTCTGTTCAGTCACATAATCACAGAAGTGAACACTGGGTTGTTTTGGAAGGTACAGCTAAAGTTGTATTGGAAGGAAAAGAACTCATTTTAAGTCCGGGGCACAGTGTTGATATCCCTGTTAAGGCAATTCACTCTTTGCAGAATCCTTACGAAACAAATCTTAAGATTATTGAAGCGCAAATGGGTGACCTTCTGATTGAAGAAGATATTATAAGATATGAAGATATGTACGGTCGTGTATAATATTATACAAAATAAAGAGAGAGCGTTGCTCTCTCAAATATAGTATAGTTTTATAAAAAGATTGTTGTTTTATTGAATATTATTTTTGCTTAAACTAGCTCTTAGGCCTCTTGCGAGGTCGTGACGTCCGCTTTTTTCATAGATAGCTGTCATTGATTCTAAGAACTTTAAGTTGTCTATGTTAGGATTAGACTGATTTACTGGAGCATTGTTTACAGGTGTTGTAAGTTTTTTTACAGGAGCCTGTACTGCTGTTTTTGGTTGAGCTGCTGGCTGAGTTGCAACAGTTGCTCTAACTTGAGGGCTAACGTAGTTTCTTAATTTTGGATTATGAATTGGCATTTGCTCTGTTTCATAAGGATTTCTGTTTTCTTTTTGATATGCATTTAATCCGTAGTTAACAGTAGTAAATGGTTTTTCTGTGCTTGCATAAGTTTGCTGAACTGGTTGAGCACCTCTGTACATATTGATTTCTCTTTCGTTAAGAGATTGGCTGAGGCCGATTTTCATTTCAGGCTCTTTGCGTTTGAATAATCTCATTACACCAACGCCTAATAGGATTAGCAAACCAAATGAAAATGCTTTTTGTCCAAAATCAGAAGCGGTATCTTCGTCAAAGCTGTCCTGGATATCAGCAACTGTTGAAGATGATTTTAGCTTGTCAAATAACTTAGAAGTTTTTGCAGTTTCTAAATCTTCGTTATAAATTGGAGCGTAGCTTTCTATAGGATTGCTTAGTTTAATGTTTTTGCTTCCTGCCACAATTGGAGCAGGAGCAGGAGCTGTTGTTAGAGCATCAAATGTTACAGTTGATGCTGCAGCATTTTCTGCCTGGAAAAATATGCTGATTCCGTTTCCTTGAGGCTCTACCATTACGGTGTCAACGTTCTCAACATTATTATAGATTGTGTTTAATGTTTTCGAAGCTCTGATGTCTTTCATATTCAAGGTGATTTTGTTAGATGCTTGAACAACTTTTTTGACATCAACTGCTTTATCAGAAACTAAAACAATGTTGTATGTATCTTTGACAGGTTCAATCTCAATAGATTGAAGCACATTTTCATCAGCAAATGCTGACAACATAGATACTACCATTGTTAATAACAACAATACTCTTTTCATAAAACTCTCTCTCCCTTGATAATAGTGTACATGCTTGGCATGCCCGGGGCATCAATCAGGGGATTGAAATTTATATAGACCACTTGGTCTATTAGCTTATATCCTGTTGGAGATGAATTCTGCTAAGTCGCATACTTTGTATGCTCCGCCGGAGTAGAGTGTTAAAGATGCTTCACAACCTAAACACGAAGTCAGTACGTATTTTGCTCCTGTTGCTTTGATATTATTTCTCTTTGCGGAGAATACTTTTGAAACGATTTTGTATTTGCTTATTTTTGTAATTGCATTTAGTCCGCAGCATTTGTCAAAATCTTTCATTTCTATGTAGTTGAGATTCTTAGTATTTTTAAGGATTTTTTCAATTTTAGGATAATTACTTATGTTACAAGGTTTATGGAATGTGACTGTTACAGGTTTTCTTAAGGACAAAGGTGTTTCTGTAAGATAGTCGTAAATATTTTTTATTTTTATTTCTTTTAAAAATTCTCTGTTTTCTTCTGAATCACACCAGCGAATATAATCTTTTAGTGTTTTTTCGCAGCTTGCACAAGTTGTAATAACTTCTTTTATGTCGAATTTTTTAAGAACGCTGATATAGTTATTAATACTATTTTGAAAACTTTCTAAGTCTCCCCGCATAAATAAAGAAATTCCGCAGCAAGAGAAATTCGGATTAATAACTTCTATCTCAAGATTGTTTAAAAGTTTAACAACGGCTTTATCGTTTTTGATTTTTGAGCCGCAACCTCCAAAGTATAACACTTTTTTTTCAAATGTTTTTGATTTTGTTTTTGGATGGAAAATTGAGATTAAATTTGGAACAAGTTTAAAAATTATTTTTTTTTTATTAAAGTTAAT
>CAMTNN010000059.1 GCA_947073895.1 uncultured cyanobacterium | reverse complement strand
AAAAGCCGGTGAAGAGGCCGGTGAATTGGAAAAAACATTGGGTCGTATTAAAGACTTGCTTACAAAACAGGCTAATATTAAAGGTAAGGTTATTGGTACTTTGATGTATCCGATGTTCGTTATTATATTGGCTTTTTTAATTGTACTTGTAATGTTATTATTCGTGTTCCCTGCATTTAAAGAAATGTTCGAACAACAGGAAAAGGCATTGCCTTGGATTACTGCAGCAATGATTAATGCGGGTGATTGGTTGAAAGAATTCTGGTTTACAATTCCAATCTTTATTGTAGCTTATGTTGCGTTTGTTATGGTTACTCTAAAATGGGATCCTGCACGACGAATCCTTGATAAAGTATTGTTGAAAGTACCTTTGGTTAATAACTTGCTTTTATATTCAAACTTTTCAAACTTTTTATCTGTATTAAGTGTATCTTATGATGCAGGTATTCCGATTGTTGACTGTTTGCACTTAGCAGTTATTACTCTTACCAATTCAACATTGAAGAATAAAATGAGTACAGCGATTGTAAAAGTACAACAAGGTTTGCAGGTATCACAGGCGCTTAAGGCGACGAAAATTGTTCCTAAAATGCTGTTGTTTATGATTGCAACAGGTGAACAATCAGGTCGTTTGGGAGATATGCTTGAAAAAGGTGTAAACTTCCTTGATAAAACATTAGACGGTATTATTGATACTATGACTAAGATGATTGAACCAATCATGTTGATTGTAATCGGTGGTATTGTACTTTGTATGGCTTTGGCTCTATACTTACCACTATTCCAATCTTACATGTCATAAAAAATAAGAAAGATGAGGCATAA
This sequence comes from uncultured cyanobacterium, assembly GCA_947073895.1. GTDB lineage: Bacteria > Cyanobacteriota > Vampirovibrionia > Gastranaerophilales > Gastranaerophilaceae > CAG-196. The sequence continues at coordinate 7,238 of CAMTNN010000059.1, read as the reverse complement.
TGGAAAATAAAGAAATTTTAGAACTTTCAACCTCTGCATGGCGCGAAAAGGTTTATATTGAGACTTGCGAACATGTTATTTGCGGTTATGTCTTTATGCCTAAAATCGGGAAGAAGTCTCGTCTTTTAACTGAGATTTTGAATACGGGAAAATCTTTTCTTGCGGTTAAAAATTGTACTTTGGAATATAAACAAAACCCCGGCAGAGATATTGAGCAGCATGAATTTATGCAGGTAAATATTGCATCAATACTTATTATGAGACCGCTGTACGATGACTAAAACTTATTTAATAACAGGTGCAACGTCAGGTATAGGAAAAGCACTTGTAGAGAAACTGGCTGAAGATAATATTGTTTTTGCGGGTTATCGCTCAGACGAGAAGGGCAAGGAGTTGGAACAAATCAGCCCGAATATTTACCCCTTTTATGTTGATTACGCGAAACCTGAAACTGTTGCAGGAGCGGCAGAGTATATTTTATCTAAATGCAGTAAGATTGATACAATGGTAAATATTGCAGGTTGTGTGGTTGCAGGGCCTGTTGAAAAGATTGATATTAATGAAATAAGACGTCAGTTTGATGTGAATGTTTTTGGGCACTTAGAAATGGCTCAAAGACTTATTGAGTTATTGGAAAACGGTAAGATTATAAATGTAAGTTCAATGGCAAGTTTTGGTGTTTTTCCGTTTATTTCGCCGTATTGCGCATCAAAAAGATGTTTGGATATGTTTTTTAACTCGCTTCTTGTCGAAAATAAACGTAATATCAAAGTAGTTTCGGTTAAACCGGGTGTAATTGCGACTCCGCTTTGGGGTAAATCGGTTAAAGAAAACTCTAAGTATCTTGATAATTGCGGCGGTTACGAGAAAGAAATGGATTTTGTAATCAATAATGCGCGCAAAAACGAAGAAAAAGGTCTCAGTGCAGAAAAAGTTGTTGATGTGATTTTAAAAGCAGATAAAGCTAAAAATCCTAAACTTTCTTATACAGTTGGAAAAGATGCATTTGGAGCAAGTTTGATTGCGAAGCTTCCGCAAGGATTGGTTAATCGTTTAATCAAACTCGGTTTAAGAGCAAGAATAAAAAAATAATTTGCGTTATTCAATAGTAATTTTGAAATCCAATATTTTCGCAATAATTTCTACTTCATCAAATCTCAAAGAGCTTCTTGAGATTTTGTTGGATAGGCTACGCCGTGTATACTTTTGACCGGTAAATTCTGACATTTTTTCGGCTAATTTTGTAATGGTCATAGCTCTTTTTAATAACATTATTTTAACAGTTTCTCTAGCTGGCATATCTCATTCCTCTGTCGTTTGCCACACTATTGTAGCAGTATTGACAAATATGTGGCAATGGCTTAAAATTATAGTACGAATTTTGTGGCGGTCGCCTCTTTGAAGGAGCGTATTGTTAAGATCATTGAAGGAGAGTAGTCAATGGAAGATTTAAAATTAGAAGCTCAACGTTATATTAAAAATAACAGCAAATATTATAAGAATTACCTTGAATCAAGAAAAATTAAGCCGGTAATTCTAAATGCTATGAAAATCCTTGAGAGAAAATTATTGAATATAAATGCATTTTGTTATTATATAAACTATGCTTGTGCTAAAGTGGATGCAAATATCTCTCTTTACTTAAAATTGACTCCATTGGAGCGAAAACAACTAAATTTTTACCAAAACTCATTTATTAAAATCGGTATGCATTTAGATTTAATTTTTACTGAAATAGAAAAAATAAAGAAATATTAGGATAGCTTACTCAAATTAACTATAAACAAAAGGCGGGCCGTTTTTAATTTCAAATAAAATATTATCAGCCATTATTTTTAATTCTTCCGGAGATTTTCCGTTTTCTTTTTGAATAAAGAATTCTTCACAAAGAGGTTCGATTGCGGACTCTTTTTTAGCTTTGAAGTTACGGAGTTCTGTTGAAACCAAACGTTTTTGCAAGTCTAATTCAGTTTCTGCATTATATTTTTTTACTTGAACATCCTTAATTGCTTCCGTTGTAGTTTTCCCTCCGTAGGCAAGAGCAGAAACTCCTGATATTCCGAGGAAAAGGTTCTTAAACTGCGGGTTTTTCGGGTTCATTAGCCAGTCATAGAAGAATGAAAGATAATCATTAACGTGTGAAAAATAGGTAATTTTATTTCTTCCTGAACCGCCGATTGCGCTGTTTACTTTTTCTGTGGCTTGATTCATTGAAGATTTTAATTGTTTTATAAATTCTTCTTTTTCTGTATCTGAGAGATTCATTTTGTTAACGAATTCTTCAATTTCTTGTGGGGTGGCGTAAATTGATTCAAGCATATTTTCAATTACGTGTTTATAAGCCTCTTTTCCGGTCAGTGTTTCTCCGTTGTGACCTTGAATCGGGTTAATGCCTTTTCCTTCGTTAAACTCTTTTATAATATTTTCTAAGCCTGTGCGGGTATTGTTAAGTCCTTTTTTTATAAACTCTTCGCTTTTTCTTAAATTATGCAGTGAAAAATATCCGATTGCTAATAATCCTGCGAGGGTTGCTCCGCCTAGAATCCAAAAGTTTTTTTCATTTTCCGGTTCTGATTTTTTTTCTTTGCCTTTAAATGTGAGATTGTCTGCAAATATTTTTGCTTTATTGGATAGCATACTTCTTATGATTTGAATTTTTCCTGAAAATGCTTGCGTTTCGACTTCAATAAGGTTTTCTTGTAAGTTTTTTTGAATATCAGCTTCGCGTTTTTTAACCCAAACATCTTTGTAGCCGTCGATGAAATTCTTTCCTATAAAAGCCATTGAGCCTAGTGTTATTACGCCGAGAGCTGCAAGGATTGTGCGTCGGTTTGGTGATTGAATCATACTAAAAATACTTTGATGTATTTCATCATTTATACAGTGGTTGCGAGTAATTCCCGGGAGAAGATATTCTTTTGAGGAGTCGTATTTCTTTTTTGAAAAATTCTTAATCATTGCTGTGAATCCGCCCAAAAGTCCCATTGCTCCTATGGAAGCGCCTGCAAGATAGAGCATTCCGTTATTTTTTTTCTCCTCTTTTTCGTGAACTTTATCGGGAAGTTTGATTTCCGTATTTGAAATTACGAGCGTATCAAGGGTTTCGTCAAGAGAAAGAAGCGGGTCTTTAATGAATGCGTTAACGATTTTTCCTTCTTTTATGTTGGAAAAATTCTTTTGCTGAGTATTTGTCATGTTTTTTGATATACGGTTGGATTCTGCGTCGTTATTTATCTTTTGAACTGTCGTCATCTTTTTTCTTTCTCAAGATTTTATGTAAAATGGTTTTTAGGTTAAAGAGTTTTTTGTCTTCATCAATTTTTGTTTCGTCGTCTTTTGTGTTGTTTTTCTTAAAGATTTTGAATAGAAGTTCAAACTTAGATTTTATTGTGCTGATAAGTTCAGAAATCTTCTTTTCAACAAAAGCTTTTGCTTCACCATAAATGGCATTGAGTTTATCCATTATTTCAAACTTAATCTTGCTGATGAACCTTGGAATATTTTTAACAAAGTTCACAATAGGAACGACGATATTTTGAACCACAAAAACTATCGGTTTCATAATTGGGATTTCAGTATTTTTAAGAATAAATTGCTGAAGATTTGTTGATAGTTTTTGCATTGTGCTTTCAAAAACTTTTAGGTTTTCGAGATGCTGTTGTATGTTTTGCTCGTGTTGTTTTTGAGCTAACGCGCGAGCTTTTAACATATTACCTATCATAGCACACTCATGATAAGTCATCTCACCAATTTTTCGATTCCTGTCCGATTGTTTCATTGAGCCTGCTCCTGCGGAACAAATTGGACAAGCCGCTGGCGGAAGTCCGTGAGGACAAAGCCCTGCGTTAACTTTATTTACTTGTTGAATTGCATTACCCAATAAAAAAACCTTTCTTGCCGCAGCACAGAAAAGCTTTCCCACGGCTTTGAATCGAAGCGGTGGTGAGTTTATGAGTGTTCAGTCTTTTACTGTTGCGGCACAGATGGGGAATTCCACCCCGATTTCCTCTATTAAATTATACGTTAATTGTAGGATAATAAAGCTTTAGAGTCAAATTTTGTTGCGCTTAGCGGGAAATAATGGTACAATTAGAGGCATATAAGTACAGGGAGAGATTATGTTACAAGAAGCAACAAGAGCTATAAACTCTGCGTTTAATAATAGTTTTATCAAAAAATTGAGCCAATATCTTCATGATTGTGTAAGAGAAGAGGTTAAAAGCTCAACTTTTAGAAATCTTAAAGCTGATAGAGATAACAAATGGATTTTCTTAAATGAAGAAGATACATTATTTACTCAAGGTCTTGAATACTTGAGACTAGAGGGGTCTGATTCTAAGCTTACCGAGCTTATGATTCAATCTGAAACCAGTCAGAAAGATAAGTACCTTATTTATGGTTATTTGTTTCTTGTAGGTAAAAATAAAACAGGCAGAAAAAATGAGTTTTTAACTCCGCTTTTGTACACTCCTTGCCGTTTAGAACGCAACGGGGTGAATATCAATTGTATGCTAACGGATGAATTTATCTCTCTTAATACAGGCGCTTTGACAGCTTTGATGAAAAAAAGCGATGACGAGGATGAAACTGAACAGCTTCTTGAAGGTTTGTTGGACGTAGTTCCTACTGTTCCCGTTACTCAGGAAAAAATGGATATTTTCTTAACTACTTTAAAATCTATTGTTCCTGATATTGAAGTTTCTTTGAATCACGAGATGGATGTTAAGGAAGATAATGTAGCTAAAGATTTTTACAATGATAAAATTGATGCTGAAAATATTGATGAAGTTGTAGCAGAAGAAGAAACTTCGAAAAAAGCTTCTGTTTCTTTTGATAAAATTCATTTGACTAAACAATGCGCGATTATTCTTACGAAACGTCCTTCGGCTACTGCGGGGGTTTTACATGAACTTACGCAAATTGCAGAAAAGCCGAGCGGAGTTTATAGAGAAACTGTTCTAAATCTTATTAATGAAGAATATACTCAGGCAAAACCGACTGATAGCCAGCAAAAGAGTTTAGCAGATTTCTTTCCTGTAACTCCGCTGTCTTTGTCTGATGCACAGTTAAATGTTGTTAAAAATGTTGAGAATGCAAAATTAGTTTCTGTTTTCGGCCCTCCGGGGACAGGTAAATCTCAAACGATTGTAAACCTTGTTGCTCATTTAATTGCGAATGGTAAAACTGTTCTTGTTGCTTCAAGAATGGATAAAGCAGTTGATGTTGTGGCTGAAAGATTGAACGATTTAGGCGCGCCATTCCTTGCATTACGTGCGGGAAGATTAAATTACCAGCGCGAATTATCAATGCAGTTACAGGATTTGCTTGCAAATAAAGTTGACCTTGATGATGGCTTAGAAAGCTCAATTTTGTGCGATGTTTCCGATATGGAAAAACTTCTTAAATCGATGAATGAAATGGAAAAGAATGCGGAGCAGATTATTTCGCTTGAAAATGAGTGGAATAATTTGAATAATGAAATCAAGCTTCAAACAAATATGCACGGTAACCATTTGTTTATTAAACACGATTTAAAAGCAGATGAAGTTCAAGCGATTGAAGATATTATCACAACTCTATCAGAGAATCTTGAAAAATCAGGGATTTTTGCTGCGTTTAAAAATGGCGCTTCTTTAGGCAAACTAAAGAAAATACTAGGATTGAATAATTTTGATGTTAATAACGAAAATCTTATGATTTTAAAATCAGAGTTAGAGTTTGCAAAACTTGTTTGTTCTGCTCGCATGATTGAAACAAAAATCCAAACAACAGGAAATATTCATGTTATTTCAGAGCAACTAAGAACAATGCGCAAAAAACAGCGCAAACTCGCGGTTGATATTCTTAAGACAAAACGCAGAGCTGCATTAAAAGGCTTAATGCAAGACCCTGTTAAACGTCAAAGATTGTTTGTTCATTCAAAATCTCTTGTGGAAAGAAAGAAAAATCTTCAAAGCAGACTGCTTGAGACAGAAGATTTTAAACCGCTTTTGGAAGCTTTCCCATGCTGGTGTGTTACAACCTACGCAGCTTCAGGGTCTTTACCTCTAAAACCGGGGTTGTTTGATGTGGTTATTATTGATGAAGCTTCACAATGCGATATTGCGAGCTGTTTCCCTATTTTATACCGTGCTAAAAAAGCTGTTGTGGTTGGGGATGATAAACAGTTACCGCATTTGTCATTCTTAGAGAAGGCAAAAGAACAATCATTTATGTCACAACACGGAATTACTGACAGATATCAGCTTATGTGGCGTTTCAGAACAAATTCTATGTTTGATTTGGCGAATTATTATTCAATGCACCCAGTTTTATTGGATGAGCATTTTAGAAGCTTGCCGCCGATTATTAATTATTCAAATAAAGAGTTTTACGGCGGACGAATTAAGGTTATGAAACGTAACGATAACTCTTCAAAGGTTCTTGAAGCGGTTGTTGTGCCTGACGGTAAGGTTGATTTTGATGCGACAAGAAACCTTCCTGAAATCGAAGCAGTCGTAAAACGATTACATGAGATTGTTGTGGAAGATGAGCGCAAGAATCCTGAAAACCCTGTTTCAATTGGTATAATTTCACCATTTAGAGCGCAGGTTGAGCAGTTGAAAGTGTCAGTTGCTAAAGTTTTATCCGAGCACATGATGGAAAAACACCAAATTGAAATCGGTACAGCGCATACTTTCCAGGGGGATGAACGTGATATTATGCTGATTTCTTGGGCATATGCGAATAACAGTTTCCCTCAGAGTTTGATTTTCTTACAGAAGCCGAACTTGTTTAACGTAGCAATTACACGTGCGCGTCATAAAACGATTAACTTTATATCAAAAGACCCTCGCGAGCTTCCTGAAGGGATTTTGAGAAGTTATTTCGGATTTATTCAGGAATATGAAGACAGGTTCTCATTGATTAACTCCGACGAGTTTGACGAAAATATTTACAAAAACATGTTTGAAAAAGAAGTTGCTCAAGCGTTCCGCGAACTCGGACACAAGGTTGTTTGCGGTGTGGATATTGCAGGCTTAAGCGCAGATTTGGTTGTTGATGATAAATTCGTAATCGAATGTGACGGGGTTGAAGACAAGACTCCATCTAAGGTTTCTAATATGAAAAAACAACAAATCATTGAGCGTTCAGGTTTGAAAGTTTCACGTATATCAAAACGAGAATGGGGTTATTCGCCAAAGGCGTGTATTGATAGGGTGATTAACAGTAATTTGTAAAGGATTAATTTAATGGAA
>CAMTNN010000058.1 GCA_947073895.1 uncultured cyanobacterium | reverse complement strand
AAAGTTGAAAAAACGCTCAAAACCATACAGTATGCTTCCCGGTGGGATAATGGTTGTTGCCTGTGAAAATCCTATTGTAGCGCAAGAACTTTCTCTGCATAAGATTATGCTGATTAAAAAGTTTGAACCGTTTGCAAAGAGTATGAAAATGCGGGTGACAGATTTAAGATTTGATGCTAAAAAGTGGCAAATGGTAACAGAAGATTAAAAAAAAGAGGTCTTAGACCTCTTTTTTTATAACTTCCAACTATTTAAATATTCTTCTTGTTCAGCTGTTAATGTATCAATTTTGATTCCCATTGATTCAAGTTTCAAACTTGCGATTGCCATATCAACTGATTCAGGAAGTGTATGTAATTTATTTTCTAATTTACCTTTGTTTTTAACAATATATTCCATACCAAGAGCCTGATTTGCAAAACTCATATCCATAACTGAAGCAGGATGACCTTCTGCAGCTCCTAGGTTTACAAGTCTTCCTTCTGCAAGAACATAAATTGATTTACCATTGTTAAGCTTATATTCTTCAAGGAATGGTCTGATTTGTTTGATTTCAGTTGTGTAAGCTTTTAAATCGCCAACATTAACTTCCCAATCAAAGTGACCTGCGTTTGCAACAAACGCGCCATCTTTCATTGATAATAAGTGTTGAACATCAACTACGTGCTTGTCACCGGTTACAGTTAGGAATAAATCACCGATTTTAGCTGCTTCTGCAATCGGCATAACTCTGTAACCTTCCATAGCAGCTTCAAGAGCCTTAAGCGGATCAACTTCACAAACGATAACGTTACCGCCTAATGCCTTTGCTCTAAGTGCACAGCCTTTACCGCACCAGCCGTAACCTGAGATAACAACAGTTTTTCCTGCAATAAGGATGTTTGCTGCTCTCATAATACCATCCATAGCGCTTTGACCTGTACCGTAACGGTTGTCATAAAGGTGTTTTGTCATACTTGTGTTAACACCAACTGCAGGGAAACGAAGTTTGCCTTCTTTTTCCATTGCTTGAAGTCTTATGATACCTGTTGTTGTTTCTTCAGTTGAGCCTATAACTTTATCTGCTAATTCAGGATGTTCAATGTGAAGTGTTGAAACTAAATCACATCCGTCTTCGATAATCAAATCAGGTTTGTGTTCAATTGCATGTTGAATATGAGATTTATATTGTTCAACTGACTCACCTGCAACTGCAAATACCGGAATATTATGGTATTTTACCAATGCTGCTGCAACATCATCCTGAGTTGATAATGGGTTTGATGCAACAAGAACTGTGTCAGCTCCGCCAGCTTGCATTGCCAAACACAAAGCTGCGGTTTCTTTTGTTACGTGTGAGCATGCTGCGAGTCTTAGACCTTTAAACGGTTTTTCTATTGCAAATCTTTTTTTGATTTGTTCTAAAACCGGCATGTCTTTAATCGCCCAGTTAATATTGTTTTCACCTTGTTCAGCGAGTGCTATATCTTTGATATCGCATTTTATTTCGGTACAATTCATTTTGTTCATCCTATTCTTTTAAATTGGCTACACTAACTGTATATATTTTATCACTAACATGGACAACCGCCCACCTCAATGGATTAATGTTGCGTTTTGTTAACTCCGATTCAATGTATTCCGTTGTCGGAGCGTGATTATTTGGTATTTCTATTAGTTCTGAAATTATTTGCATATTTTTTACTCTACTGTTACAGATTTAGCCAAATTTCTGGGCTGGTCAACATCTTTGCCTAAGAATTCTGCAATATAATATGCTAATAACTGTAACGGTACAATTGCTAAAGCAGGAGAAAGAAGCTCATCTATCTCAGGAACTCTGATAATTGATTCAAACAAATCGTTTAATTTTTCATCAGTTGAATCTGTTAGTGCAATCATTCGTGCGTTTCTCGCTTTAGCTTCTTCAGAATTTGAAAGAATTTTGTCGTAAACTTTTCCTGACATCAGGATTGACAGTACCGGCATGGACTCGTCTAACATTGCAATAGGGCCGTGTTTAAGTTCGCCTGCTGTGTAGCCTGTAGCGTTAATATAGCTGATTTCTTTTAATTTTAAAGCGCCTTCCAATGCTGTAGGGAAGTTGATTCCTCTTGCAATAAAGATGAAATCTTTTGCGCTTGAAAATTTCTTAGCACAAGTTTGAATGTCTTCTTTGTGTGCAAGAACTTTTTCTATTTTTTGAGGTAAAACTACAAGCTCATGTTTTAATTCAGTGAAGTTATTTACTCCTTTAACTTCTGCCATATAGATTGCAAGAAGGTAGAATGAAATAACTTGCGCCATATAAGATTTTGTAGCGGCAACAGAAACTTCAATACCAGCATTTACAGGTACTAAGCTGTCTGCTTCACGTGCCATTGTAGAATCAGGTCTGTTGGTTACGATTAAAATATGTGAACCTTGTTTTTTAGCTTGTCTTACAGCTGTAATTGTATCCGCTGTTTCGCCTGATTGTGAAACTCCGATTACAAGAGTATTTTTGTCAGTGATTGTTTTTCTGTAAATATATTCGCTTGAAGGTTCGACATCAACTGCAATTCCACAGAAGTCTTCGATTATATATTTACCAATCATTGCTGCGTGTAATGATGTTCCGCAAGCAACAATCTGGATTCTGTTTAGGTCTTTTAATTTATCTTTATCAAGAGTTACTTCGTTTAATTTGATAGGCTCATCAATAGCTTTGAGTTTTCCTGAAAGCACATTTCTTACAACATCAGGCTGTTCGTGGATTTCTTTAAGCATAAAATGTTTGTAGCCCATTTTGCTTAGTGCAACAGGCTCCCAAGGAAGTGTTTCTATCTTTTGTGATAAAACATTGTTTTCGCTGTCGATTAATTTCATTGAATCAGGTGTTAAAGTTACAATTTGATTATCATCAAGATACATTGCTTTTTTAGTGTAAGAAATAATAGCAGGAACATCAGAGGCTACATAATATTCGCCTTCGCCGATTCCGACTAAAAGCGGAGCGTTTCTTCTTGTTGCAACAAGAGTATTTTTTACATCTTGATGAATAACACAAAGAGCATAAGCACCTTCAAGTTCTTTTGTTGCAAGTCTTACAGCTTCTGTTAAATCATTTGTTTGTGCAAATTTTGTAGCTACTAAATGTGCAACGGTTTCTGTATCGGTTTGAGAGCGGAATGTGCATCCTTGTTTTTCAAGTTTTTCACGTAGCTCTTTATAGTTTTCAATGATTCCGTTATGAACAATGGCAACTCTTCCACAGTTGCAAGAATGCGGATGGGCATTTGCTGTAGTCGGAGCACCGTGTGTTGCCCAACGAATGTGTCCGATACCAATAGTGGATTTTTCAATATGAGATTTTTTAGCGTTAACTATATCTTTAAGATTTTGGAGTTTTCCTTCAGCTTTATACAGTTCAACCTGTCCGTCAACATTAACCGCAATGCCTGCTGAATCATAACCTCTATATTCAAGGTTTGTTAGACCGTCTAAAAGAATATCTACTGCCGGTTGAGCTCCAATATATCCCACTATTCCGCACATAATTCATACCTCTCTAAAACTTTTATAATCTTATTTTAGCATGAATTTTTTATTTTATATTAAGATTATTTAAAGGTATTCTTAATCCACCTAAATCCAATAACAAACAGAACTAAGCCTCCGAAACATTTTAAAAAAGTCTTTTCTTTTTTGTTTTTTTCTCGTTTAGAACCTTGATAGATATCGTTATTTAAAGCGCTCATTCTCTTATTCATATCTTCATCACGGCATAAAGAATAAGAAGGCAGATGCTCAGGCGCTGTTGCAACAGCGCGTATTGTACGTTCTGCCTTCGGGTTAGACGAATAATGCTGGTTTATATTGATTTCACTCATTATCTAGAATAAATCTCCATACCTTAGAAGCTTATGCAGGTGAGTTTTAGGAAGATACATCATGCCTGTTTGCGGCGGAAGATCGGGTATCTTTTTGATTAGACAGTCCTCCATATATTCATTTGCACCTTTTTCCATAAACCTGAATCCGAGTTTATAGAAGAATAATGCCGGTGACGATTCTTTCCAGACGGGTGAAGAGAATGTCACGATTCTCCCATCCGCCATATTGTCAAACATGGCTTTTTCGGCAAGTTGTTTTACCGCCTCCGTTCCAAGTCCGCACCTTGATTTGGGGGATTGAATATAGTCTATTACATAACAATTTTTAAGATATTTCATTTTCCGTTTAGGCGGTGCCATCTGGAAGAAATTATACGCATTTCCTCCTCCTCCGTCATCGCACTCTTCTTCGACAATATCTACATAATCATCGTCGATATCTCCTACAATTGCAATATTATCTCCACGTTTAAATTTCTTAATTCTAATAGTCGCCTTTTCTTTTATAAAAGGTGTTTTAAAACTCAAAATCGGAGGCATCGCAAAACTCATACGAGACTGCGTTGCCTTGGCGACACTCGTCTGTTGCAGACGTGTGTCAACACTTGCAATGTTGTTAATCATAATAAACCTAACCTAAATTCTAACCTTATATATATATAAAGAAAAAAGCCTGATAAAAATTGCTTTTTACCAGACTTTTTTCTTAACAATTTGTAATAATTATTTTTGGACTGAGTCAGCGATTTGCGGGAATTGTGATAAATCAAATCCTAAATCTCTCAAGTGACCGACAGAAGGACATTCAACGATTTTACCGTCTTTGTCTTTGATTACCCAGCTCTGGTTTCCGTGTATTGCATTGTCTACGTATTCACGTTGAGTGTGTTCTCCGTTTAGACCGTAGAATGCGTTTAATGTACGTTTTAGAGCTTCGGTATAGTCTTTGATAAGTTCTTGAGTCAGTTGTCTGCTTAGTTCATCTCCTTCAAGACCTCTTGATTTGAGTTCATCGCGGATTTCTTTCATTGTTCTGTTTGTTAGAATTCCGTTGAAGCCATCTTTTACTGAATCAACGTGGCCGCCTGTTTTGGTAAGAACAGCAGGTGTTCCTTTGTATAAAGATTCCCATTTGTCTCCATCCGGTTCAAAGTAAGAAGGTCTCATTGTCCAGTCAGAGCCTGCCATCCAAATAGGGTTTGGAGTGAATCCATCCATTTGAACAAGGTGACGTCCGAGATTACCTAATCTTTGTTTAGTAGCTGTTACTGTATCACGGTGTCTTCCACCTTCTGCATCAACACCACCGATAGCAACGATAGGACGTGGTCTGCCTTCGTATAAGCTATCCCAATCTCTTAAGATGTTTTCCCAAGCTCCGGCAGCAATCTCAACACCTTTTTGTCCAACGAAACGTACACCCATGTTGAAGAATGGGATTTCATCCAGCTTGTCGATATCAATATCAGAAAGATCGGTTAATCCGTATTCTTTGAAGTTAAATATTTCTTTGCCTTTTTCTTTGTTGAAATCTATCATTGCTTTTAATGATTCAAAGAACATTTTTTTGTTATGAAGTCTTGCTTTTATAATTGCATCCATTTTCATATCTGATGTTGCAGCTTGTAGAGTACGCAGTTCTGTAACTCCGTTCTTTTCAAGTTCAATAAGTGCTTTTGATAATTCCGGAATGTTTTCTAATTCACGTAATCTTCTAAGCGCTTCTTTGAAGTTATTAATATTTAAATTGTTTATTTCTTTTGCAATTTGTGCTTTTTGTTCTTCAGTCAGTCCTTCCAGATTTTGAACAGTGTATTTAAATATTTCTAACTTATCTCTGTTCAACATTCCGTTAAAACCTGCAATTTTTGACTCGCTAATTTCATTAACAGATCTATCCCATCCATTTGATTGACCAACCATTGTACCAGCTTGCATTCTTGTTTCAGCTACGTGGGTTAGAGCTTGTCCTCTTTCTTCTTCTGTTGCAATTTCTTTTGCATAAGTTGGTGATACAGGTTTAACTTTTGTAGCAAGAGTCATACCCATATTTGCCATGTTTACGCTTCCGTTAATTGTGAGAACTTTTTTCAGTCCTTCAATTGTAATTTCTTTTTTATCGCCGTCAGCATCTGTTACTGTTTCTGTGAATCCTGTCTCGGCATGTTTATAGATATCAAACGCATATTTTCCAAACAATGTGTTTAACATATCTGATGAATAGTTACCGCCCCATCCGTGGTAGTCAGAGTTGTGAACAATATAGAGTAAATTCATATCTGCAAATGCATTAGCTTTCTCTGCATTGAATTCTCCGTTTGCGCCTTCAGCAGGAGCCATTAATCTCATTAATGCTGCAATTGGTGCTGTATGCCAATCGTTTAATATCATTGCACTAGGTGCTTCAATTTCATTATACTTAGCTTCGTTATTAATTATGTATGATGTTTTTGATTTAGGGTCAGCTTTTAGTTTTGCAAATTCATAAACTGCTTTAGCGAAGAAATTATATCTTTCAGGCTCTGAAGCTGTTTGAGAATCTTTGTATAATCCGTTTGCTGCAAAGAAATCAGGATTTCTGAACATTATACGTTTGAATCCGTTAGCAGGATCTATGCCGTAATATACTTCTACGCTTTGAGTTTCTTGCATTCCGTTTCTTACAGCCGGAACATCAAATGTTGCAACTTTATAAACCTCCATTTTTTCAAGTGGTTTACCGTCAGCATCTTTTAAGCCATGGTACCAATAATAGAATCTGCCATCTTTTTCGATTAATGTTGATTTACCCGGAATCTCGTTTAAAGGTCTTGGTAAGTATGCATTAATTCCGAACTCTTTAGTATAGTTTCTTGCAACTTGAACCGGAACTTCACCTAAACCGCCTTCTTTTTCAGGAGTAGATTCTGCAGTTGGAAGCCAAACAGCGGCTCCTGCTCCGAGTGTTGCTACTTTAACTCCATCGCCTGTTGTAAATTTGCTTGTTGCAGTTCTGATTTTATCAATTACAGGATTTGGAAGAGGAATCTTATGCCCTGAGTTATCAATGTTTTGTAATAACATTAGATTATCTATTTGTCTTGCATTGCGCAATTTTACAACCTGACCTGAAGCTGTACTTGCAGCTTCTCCGATTTTACGATCTAAACCGTCTAAATAACCCTCATTCCATCTTTGTTTTTCTTTTTGTGTTGCTTCGTTTGTATCAACTTTGGTTTTTAAGTCGTTTATTTCTTTTTTTAGTTTTTTGGTTTCTTCTTCTGCTGCTTTTTTAGCCTCTTCAGCAGCTTTTTCGACTTGAGCTTTGGCTTCTTCTGCTAATTTTTTAGCTTCTTCAAGCGTTTGGGTTTTAGCTCTGCCTCTTAAAGCGTAACCTGAAACACCCAGTGACGCTATTGCAACAGCTGCTGTAATCAACGGCAAAGAACTTTTTTTAGGAGGTGCTGTAGTATTCTCCTGTTGAGATACTCCTTGAGTTTTACTTGCACTATCCTCGCTTGCTCCTCTGAATTTTAGGTAGCTTACACCTATCGCTTCTGTACGCATATACAACCTCCATATAATACAAACACACTTATATATATAAAAACACAAAACAAAAATTTATTTACCTATACTTTAGAATGATTTTATGAAAAATTTACAAATCTTCATATAAATGGTAATATATAGGCTATGAAGAAAATAGTTTTAACACTTTTGATTTTAATATTATTTATAAATGTTGTACACGCCGTTTCTGTTTATAACCAGAAATCTGTACGTGAATATAAAGATGATATGGATAAAATTCAACGAGCGAATAATTCTTATACATTGAAGATAAAACAGCGTATTGTGACTGCAGGGAATGAACTGGTTTTATATCATAAGGCTTATATGAAGGCTGATAAGTGGAAGGCGCTATCTTCTTCTGATGGCGGTAAAACATATCCTTCTGTGATGTTGTTTGACGGAAAAGACAGCTATATGTATTGGAAAGATATGGGGTATGGCTTTAAAGCTCCAGATTTTAACAGCTTGAAAAAATCAAAAATACCTGCCGGTAATCCTGTTGACCCTTTATTTTCCTGGGATGCAAACGGTACTTTATTTGATATTAATAAAGCAAAAATTATTAACAATAATGCTACAATGAATGGTTACGACTGTCGATTGATACAGCTTGATACTGCTTCGCAGGCTTGTATTAATGATAAATTAGGGATAGCTGTTTATTA
>CAMTNN010000057.1 GCA_947073895.1 uncultured cyanobacterium | reverse complement strand
TACCCTGTTTTTTCATCATCATAGCAATCGGTATTGCAACACCAATGAAAGAACCGGCTGCGGCCTTTATTTTATCTTGAGTTGTAGCCTTTCTATGCTGTCGGTTTCTTCGCAAAAAATATATATTGGATTGATGGTTGGATATTTCATTCATTATGTCTATATTATAAACTGAAAAAATTTTAATTTGCTATTATGTAACATAGGTCTTTACATAAGAGTTTATAAATTTTATAATATTGCAAGGAGGTATGAAAGCTTTGATTATAATTGAAAAACCTTATGTTTCGGAATTTTTAATAGATAGCATTGTGCAGAATGAATGGGCTGTATTGGAAAATGAAGCTCTGGAGATTGCAGATATTGAAGATGGTGCTTTTGAAACGATTGAATCTGATGTGGCAAAAGAATATTATAATCAAGTTGAATATCCAATTATTTATTCTAATTCGGAAAACTCTATAAATTGGGTGTTGGAAAACCTTCCTGAATCTAATTTGAGCCGTTATATTAAACTTTTTAAAGATAAAATTGAGTTTAGAAAAATGCTCAAGGATGTTTATCCTGATTTTTATTTTAAAGAGGTTAATTACGAGGATTTAGCAAAAATTCCGCTTGAAGAATTAAAATATCCGTTTATATTAAAGCCTGCAATCGGTTTTTTGAGCCTCGGTGTTCATACAGTTCAAAATGATGAAGATTGGAAACAAACTTTGGCGCAGTTAGAACATGAAATGGAGCTGGCGCAGAAATTTTATCCTGAGGCTGTTGTGAATGTTTCTAAATTTATTATTGAAGAATATATTCAAGGGGACGAGTATGCAGTTGATGCATATTATGATAAAGACGGGCATCCTGTTATTTTAAATATTTTTAAACATCCGTTTTTTAATTCCAAAGATGTGAGTGATAGGATTTATCTTATGTCTGCTGAAATTATGGTTAAATATATGGCAAAATTTGCCTTGTTGTTGAAAGAAATTGGTGACAAAAATAATATAAGGAATTTCCCGCTTCATATTGAATTAAGAGTTACAGAAGATGATAGAATTATACCAATTGAAGTTAATCCTATGCGTTTTGCAGGCTGGTGTACAACCGATGTTTCCAAGTATGCATGGGGAATAAATGTTTACGAATGTTTTATGAAGCAGATTTCTCCTGATTGGAATAAAATTTTGTCGGAAGCGTCTAATAAAATGTATTATTTCTCTATGGCAGAAGTTCCGTCAACAGTTGACAGAAATAAAATTAAAGGATTTGAATACGATAATTGGCTTGCAAATTATTCAAATGTATTGGAAGTTAGAAGAATTAATCCTAAACAACATCCGCTATTTGCTGTTATTTTCGGCTCAACTGAGAATAAAGACGAAATTGACAGAATTTTACAATTAAAAACAAAGGATTACACAATATTTTCTTAATGTGTGATAAAATACTTTTATGGAATCGCTTAAAGCATATTTAGATAAATTAAAGAATATTGATAAAAAGAAACTGGGCTATTTAGTAGCATTGCTTCTGTTTCTTAGTGTTATGGGATGGGCTTTTATTTCAGCCGGAATGATTAGTAACAGTTTTAGCCGTGAGCAAATGAGCGGCTCAAAAGATGAGCAGCGTGTTGATGCAATGGGTATTATTATCACCGAAACAAAAGAAGGGAATAAATACTTTGAAATTTACGGTGAAACCGGAAACTACAGCAACGATAGAAGTATTGCAACTTTAAATAATGTTGTTGGTAACTTTTATAAAGATGGTGAAGTTGCAATGAGTTTCCAGTCCTCAAAAGGTTCTTACAACGAAAAAGAAGGTTCTATAACTTTGTATGACAATACATATATTGTTCTTAAAGATGAAACTTCTCTTGCAGCAGACAAGTTAACATGGCTTGGGAATGATAAGGAGACTGTTGCAGAGGGTAATGTTAAAATAAGAAAAGGAAAAGAGTTACTTGCGACATCTGAAAAATGTATCATTGGTGCAGGTTATGACAAGTTCAAAATAGTTGGTAAAACTCAAACAAAACTTTTTAGTGAAAAAGGAGTATAGATGAAAAAGATTTTAATAATTTCATTCTTAATATTATCAAGCTTAGCAGTATTTGCTTCTGATTTGATTATTGAATCAAAAACTCAAACATATTCTGACAAGGAAAAGAAAATTAAACTTGACGGCGGTGTTAAGGTTAAAATTGATAATTTAACAGTAGAGAGCCCTAGAGCTGATGTTTCAGTGAGACGTAACAACAAGCTTGATACTGCGACTTTCTATGACAAGCCTTATGCATTTGAGATTAATGCCAATAAAAAAAGAGAAGTAAAAGCAAATATCTTGCAAGTTTCTTTGATTAATAAAGTTGTAAGAGCAGAAGGAGATTCTCAGTCTGTAATTACGGAAGGTAATACTCCGATTGTTGTGATTAATGCTGATGCGCAGGAATACGATACAAAGAGTAACGTAATGGTTGCGACAGGTTCTGTTAATATGAAATACAAAGATATTGAAAGTTTTTCCGACAAAGCTGTTATCATTGCTGACCCTAAAGGCGGATTAAGAAAAATTGATTTAATCGGAAATGCTAAAGTTAAGCAGGAAAATAATACTTCCGAAGGACACCACTTTGTATACAATCCGATTACAGAAGAAATGTCTGTTTCAGGAAACACTAAAACTGTTGCGATTACTGATGACGGCAAAAAACTTACAATTCACTCTGATTATCAGCAGTATAGCAAAAAACAAAATTCATATATTGGTAACGGTCGTGTAAAAATCTGGTTTGATGATTATTATGCGCAAGGTCCAAAAGTATCGGTATTTCCTGATAAAGAAACAGGTAAGCCAAATGAAGTTTACTTTGTCGGTCGTTCAAAAATTGTTCAGGCAGATAAAGATATTATTGCTGATAAAATCCGTATGACAATGGATCCTAAGGATTTTCAGGCGGAAGGTAATGTAAGAACAATTATTCATAATATTGATACTAAAGATAGTGAGGATTTATAGTGAGTCAGAAGATTGACAAAGCAATGGAGCTTTTTAAAGAACGTAAATATGAAGAATGTATAGATGTGTTTAGTACGGTTCTTGAAAACGAACCTGATAATGCGGATGTATATAACAACATGGGAGTTGCTTATTCTTGTATTGGGGATTTCGAGAAGGCTGTTACGTATTTGACAAAAGCGCTTGATTTAGACCCTGAGCTTGCTCAAGCTTATATTAATCTTTCTGATATCTATTATAAAGCAGGTGATATTGCCTCTGCTGTCGGTGTTTTGCAACGCGGAAGCTATGAGCTGCAGGATAATTTAACGATTGCGCATTTGCTTGCAAGGGTTTATATTGATGATCAGAGATGGGATGATGCGATTGATGAGTTGGACAGAGTTCTGGAAGGTGAGCCTGAAAACTATGACGCTTATTATGATTTAGGTCATGTTTATTTTGAACTCGGTGATTACGAGGGTGCGATTTCAAACTTTGAAACTGTAACTCAATACAGAGAAGACAGTGAATTGTTGTTCTACTCGCTTGCTCAGGCTTATGAAGCTAATAACGAAATTGATAAGGCAATTTCTAATTATTTAAAAGCGATTGCGGTTAATGATAAGTTTACATTAGCGTATAAAAAAGTCGCAATTTTGTTTATGGCAAGAAATGATTTTGAAGATGCGCTTGAATACTTTGAAGAGTATGCAAATTTCGATATTCCTGAAACTGAAAAAGAATCAGTTGCGAAGTTGGTTGAAAGAATTAAGGCGAAGATTTAGTTTTTAGTTCTTTATACTGTAATAAAGCTTTGTTTTTAAAATATTTTATATCTGATTCAAATGATTGAATCTTTTGGAGAATTTCCTCAAGCTCCTTCAATTTGTTGTAGGATATTTCAACTTCTTCTTTGGAATGATAGCTTAAAAAATCTTTTTGTTGGATTAAATCTTCAATCCTGTCCTTAGTTTTAAAGATTTCTAATTTTGCGAATTGCAACTCTAATTTCATGCTTTCAAGAGTGTGGTCAAGTGCTGTTTTAAATTTGATTGTCATTATATACTCCATTATCACCGTATACGGTGATTTATTTGTTTAGTTTAACACTATCATGTAGTTAATGCAAGAAGAAAAATCTAAAATATTGTCTAAAGTTGTAGGTGAATTGATACTAGATGCTAGAAAAGGTGCTGGTATTACTTTTACAGACTTTTGTTATGGTCATGATATAAAAAAAGGAACTTATGAAAGAGTAGTAAAAGGTAAAACTCGAGTATCTTTATATAATATCTCTAAGATGATAAAGGCATTAGGTTGGAATTTTCAGAAATTTGGTGAAGAATTAGATAAGCAATTACCAAAAGAGTTTTGGGAAGATGAGGACTAGGATTTTTCTTCTGTCATTTTTAACAATTGTGATATTGGTTTTCTAAATTCATATTCTATTGCAAAATCTATGTATTCGTTTTGGTTGGGGTAGAGCCCTCTGTATTTAATGATATATTCCAGTGTTTTTACATAAACGTCTGCTCTGTGAAAATAGACGTGTGCTTTTGTTAAGCCATTTTTGAATATTGAATCAACTAAGTACATGTATAACCTCATTTTAGTTATTAATCTTTCTTATCTGGATATATATATCCAATATTTTAATATTAATCTACTGGTCGTAATATT
Organism: uncultured cyanobacterium; assembly: GCA_947073895.1. Taxonomy (GTDB): domain Bacteria; phylum Cyanobacteriota; class Vampirovibrionia; order Gastranaerophilales; family Gastranaerophilaceae; genus CAG-196. The sequence goes on along the minus strand of CAMTNN010000057.1, from coordinate 3,503 downwards.
GTCAAGGTGTCATTATATTGTTATGCGTGATGAAACTAAAATTAAACAATTTGGCAGGAATTTATGTGCTGAAAGAAACCGAGCAGGATTGTCTCAGGAAGGATTGGGTAGTTTGGTTGGTTTAGATGGCAGTTATATTAGTTTAATCGAACGCGGTGAAGTAAATCCGACTTTAACAACAATTATCCCAATTTTAGAAGCGCTAAAGCTTCCTTTTGAATCTCTTTATAAAACAAATATTGACTAATACAAATATATGATGCGCTTAATTAGAATTTATATTAAAATAATATAGAAATCGGGCAACTCCCGGTGTTTCCAAATTTCTCGAGCACAGACTAAAAATCGGATGCTACTCGAAGAAAGGAGGAATTGCGTATGATAGAATTATTGCTAATCTTTTTAATTTTACATCAATGTAAACGAAAAGAACTAGCGCTAGTACTTCTAATCATAGCGCTAGTCTTAATCAACTAGCGAAACCCGGGAGTTAAAATAAGTTAACTACCAATTAACTTATGCCCGATTTCTTCTTTTATTATAAACTATTTTAAAATTTTTGCAACATTTCTATTTGCCCCTATACCTGTTTGGGATATAATTATCATGCGTTGAAAAGAAAGGAAAGAGACCAATGAAAAAATCAATCAAAGATTTAGGTGACATTAAGGGTAAAACAGCGCTTGTCCGCGTTGATATTAACGTTCCTCTTGATGAAAACAAAAATGTTACAGACGATACTCGTATTCAAGCTATCGTTCCTACAGTTAATTTCTTGAAAGAAAAAGGTGCTAAAATCGTTCTTATGGCTCACTTAGGCAGACCAAAAGGCGAAAAGAACCCTGAATTCACTCTTGAACCTGTTGCTAAATATATGGCTAAAGTTTTTGGTGAAGAAATCGTATTTATTCCGTCAGTTGAAGAAGCAGCTCCTTATGTAGCTAAGCTTGCAGACGGTCAAATTGCTTTATTAGAAAACATCCGTTACTACAAAGCTGAAGAAGCAAAAGACGATGATATGACTTTTGCAGAAGAATTAGCAAAATTAGGTGATTTCTATGTTAACGATGCATTCGGCGCAGCTCACAGAAATCACACTTCAACAGCTAAATTAGCTAAAATCCTTAAACCAGCTGTTTCAGGTTTATTGATGGAAAAAGAAATCAGATGTTTATCACAAGCTCTTGATAATCCTGTAAGACCATTCACTGCTGTTGTTGGTGGTGCTAAAGTTTCTTCTAAAATCGGTGTTTTAGAAAACTTGCTTGATAAAGTTGACAATATGATTATCGGTGGCGGTATGGCTTATACTTTCGTTAAAGCTAATGGCGGTAAAATCGGTAACTCAATTTGCGAAGACGACCAAATCGAAGTTGCTAAAGCTATTGAAGCTAAAGCTAAAGAAAAAGGTGTAAAACTTGTAATGGCAACAGATGTATTAGTTGCAGATGATTTCTCAGGAAACGGTACAAACAAATTCGTTAAAATCAACGAAATTCCTGACGGATTTGAAGGTGTTGACGCTGGTTTAGAATCAAGAGTTGCATTTGCAGAAGTTCTTAAATCTTCTAAAACAATCTTGATGAACGGCCCTGTTGGCGCATTTGAAAACCCTAAATTCGCAGAAGGTACTAAAGCTGTTCTTGAAGCTATCGTAGAAGCTACTAAGAACGGTGCTGTTTCTGTTATTGGCGGCGGTGACTCTGTTTCTGCAGCTAAGAAATTCTGCAAAGCTGAAGATTTCACTCACGTTTCAACAGGTGGCGGTGCTTCTCTTGAATTTATTGAAGGTAAAGTACTTCCAGGTGTTGCAGCGTTAGATGACAAATAGTGCAACGCATGTGGATATTAAAAGAGGATGACTTTTTAGTCATCCTCTTTTTTATGCGATAAACATTTTTGTGTATTCGGAGCCGTCGACATATTTGCCTTGATCAGGAAGTACCATTCCCAATCCGACACCCTGACGACCTTGTGATACTCCGTCCACAGGTGCATAAGCTTGTGTAGCGGCAGCTGTTAATCCGTAAGGATTACCTCCACCAATACCCCCGACTTTAGGGCTAACGGTGAGACCGCCTAATTTTCCGATATTTGAGCCTTGACCATATTCGCCATAAGGATATTTTTGTTCAAGACCCGGTACAATTCCAGGTAAACCCATAGTTATGTCCTTTTTACTGTGTATACATATTATTAAAGTCTTAAAATTTTTAAAAATTGCTATTTAAATTAAAATTGTTACAAAAGTTTAAATAAAAACTTGCATAGATACAATACTCATGTTACTATTTTTCTGTCAGACTACTGAGAAACGCTTTTATTGAGCAAAAATTAACTCAGCAAGTGACGAGTACTAGGAAACCGGATGCAGGCTTGTGCTTAGCATACAGGTCCACAAGGAAAAGGATGTAAAAATGAATACAGATCCAATAGCAGATATGCTAACAAGAATTAGAAACGCTAATGCAGTTTCTCACCCATCAGTTGAAATGCCATCTTCTAAGCTAAAAGTTGCTTTAGCAAAATTGCTTAAATCAGAAGGTTTTATCACTGATTACTCAGAAAAAGCTGAAGGAAATTTCAAAACTCTTTCTATCGAGCTTAAATATGATGAACAGCACAAACCTGTTATTTCAAGCTTGAAGAGAGTTTCTAAACCTGGTTTAAGAAGCTACTGTAAAGCCAAAAACTTGCCACAAGTTTTAGGTGGTTTAGGTGTTGCAGTTGTTTCTACAAGCAAAGGTTTACTAACTGACCGTAAGGCTAGAAAAGAAAACCTTGGTGGCGAAGTTCTTTGCTACATCTACTAAGGTAATTTAAAAAGGTACGCACAATTGACAGAAAAGCGTACTGTCACACAAAAAAAGGAGAAAAAATTATGTCACGTATTGGTAAAAAACCTATCGAAATTCCTTCAGGTGTTGAAGTTAAAATCGAAGGTAATGTTATTACAGTAAAAGGACCTAAAGGTACTGAATCAGTTGAATTCAGAAACGAAGTAAAAGTTTCTGTTGCAGATAATCATATCTTAGTTGAACCAAATTCTGATGATAGAAAAACAGGTGCTTTGCACGGTTTATTCAGAACTCTTATTGCTAACGCAGTAAAAGGTGTTCACGAAGGATTTGAAAAGAAATTAGAAATCGTTGGTGTTGGTTACCGTGCTAACATGGAAGGTTCTAATTTGAACATGGCTTTAGGTTATTCACACCCTGTTTTAGTTGTTCCTCCTGCAGGTATCACAATCAGTGTTGAAGCTAACACTAAGATTTCTGTAAAAGGTACTAACAAGCAAACAGTTGGTGACGTTGCAGCATTCATCAGAGGAAAAAGACCTCCTGAAGTTTACAAAGGAAAAGGTGTTAAGTACGAAGGTGAATACATCAGACGTAAAGCTGGTAAAGCTGGTAAAAAATAGTGCTACGCACGTAGATATTTGGACGGCTAGTTTAGTGAGATTACTAACTTGTTTTGTAAGCTGCAAACCCGCCTTCTGAACA
>CAMTNN010000056.1 GCA_947073895.1 uncultured cyanobacterium | reverse complement strand
AGAATGATACAATTATTATTTTTGGAATTGGCTTAGGATATCTTTTAGACGAAGCGTATCAAAAATTCCCTTCAAAAATTTATATTTATGAACCGGATTTAATGCTTCTACATTTTGTTTTAAGCAATATTGATATTTCAGAACATCTTGCAAGTGGAAGATTATTTATTACAAATGACATGGATGAACTTTTAAACAAGTTATCTTCAACTTTTCTTACAAAAGATAAGGTTGAACTTGTTTACATTGAAAATTACGCTGTCGTTCATAACAAAGAATTATTAATTCTCACTCAAAAAGTTTATGATGTATGTAAAAGCAAAATTGTCGATATTAATACAATTGCTAAATTTTCAAAACGCTGGTTAATTAACACAATAAAGAATATTGCAAGTATTAACAACGGAAATATGTACTTGCTTTCAGAACTCGAAAACAAATACAAAGGGCAAACCGCTCTTATCGCGGGAGCTGGCCCGTCATTGAACGAAAACATTGCTAAGATACAAGCTAATAGAGATAAGTTTGTTATTTTTGCAGTCAATAAATCTGTTAAATATCTAATACAAAACGGAATCACTCCTGATTTTGTTGTCGGACTTGATGCAAGAAACATGGATAAAACTCTTGGTGAGCTGGACGGCAATTTGTCACGTGCGAACTGTATAATGGATATAAGAACAGATAATACAATTGTAAGAAAAGGGTTTGCAAAAATCTTCGTGAACTTTTCTGAAACTGATTTCCTTATAAAAAAACTTGCTAAATATAACAACCAAATGAAATTTTACGAAGCAGGCGGCTCTGCTTCAACATTTGCACTAACTGCAGCAGTGAAAATGGGATTTTCTAAAATTGTAATGGCCGGAGTCGATTTAGCATTCAAAGATAATCAGATTTATGCCTACGGCGAAAATATGAACCGGATTTCGCAAAACGAAATTTTGGTTGATAATGTTAAGAAAAATCTTGTACAAGTGAAATCCGTAAGCGGCGGAATTGTCTATACAAGAGATGATTACGCGGCTTTTATTCATCATTTCGAAACATTGATAAAAGAACTGAATTACCCTAATATTTATAACATTTCAAGCTTTGGAGCATCAATTGAAGGCGTGAAAGCAACTCCGTTTGATGAACTTAACTTAAACACAACTGCAACAGCACAAACTTCAATGGTTCCAACATTTAAATTCCAACTCAAAGAATTTATCGATGAAGAATTCTGCCATATTAATAATATTATCGGCGTAATTTCAAAAGGAATTTTTTCTCCCGCACTATTGTCTGCTATTGTAAAATCAGCGTTTATTTATCAATATCTACAATCTGAAGTTCTTGAAGTTCTGCAGAAAAACTATGCACCGGAACTTGCAGAACCGTTTATTGAACAAACTAAAAAAGCTATTAAATCAGTTGTTGAATTATTACAAAAAAACAAACTTGTTTAATGAATCATATACAGAGCATTAGTTCCAAGAACTTTATCTTTCAAACGTTTAAAGCCTTTTCCGTATATATATTTCATCTGTTCAACGAGATTTTCTTCAACATCTATTAAATACATATCGTGCACAATAAATTCTTTTATAATAAACACGATACTCTTATTTTTTGTCCAAATAATATTAGTATCAGGATCTTCATTCTTGAAAGAAGAAACCTTTCCAACAACACTTTCCGAATCATCTGCAGCAATAATTACCATTCTGCCGCCAAGAGACATTTCAATATCTTTTGCAAAAGCATGTTCAAATACCATCCCGAATTTTGATTGAAAGTTATCATAACCGACAATTCTTATTTCAACGTTTCTGTTGTAGGCATTTAATAACTCCTGCTCAAATATTTTAAAATCCTGAGACCAAACTTCCATATAAATTTCGCGTTTGGCATTTTGGATAACCTCAAGTATCTTATTATAAATATTTTGTTTTCCGCTTATCGTCACAACAGGTTCAATATAGTTGTCTTTTACTGCAGGAAGATTCTTCTCAAGATAATTGAGTGTAGAATTCATTTTTTTCTGATAACTTGCAAGCAGCTGTTTTGGCTTGATTGGAGTATATGAAACCGGCTTTGCATTAGTAGCGGTGACTACATTTTTTTCCTGCAAAGATTTCAAAGTATCATAAGTTCTCGACTGAGGAATATTCGCAAGCTTAGCAACCTCATAGCCTGTTGCGGGATATTTCTTCAAAAGCGCAACATAAACCTTAGCCTCATATGTATTAAAACCTATTTCTTTTAATTTTTCAATCAAATCTGCCATAGCTAGATTTTATCAGAATTTTCATCCTCTTGCAAATCCATATATGATTGTTTCAATTCTGCAAGTTTTAAGAACTGATCATTGATTTCTGTTCTCATCTTATTAGCTTCTGACTCAGGAGAAAGCATAATTTGATTTATAAAATTAAGAATTGTGGTACTTGAGTTTAACACAAGATCTTTTTGAGTAATTTCTTCACTCGCTGCATTTACTACTCTTTGCTTAGCTTGCTGCATTACGGTAGTATACAGCAGATTTTTCTGTACATTAGGGTTCGTATCACAATTGTATTCAACTGTATCAACTCCGAATAACAACCGTCCGATTATATCATCAGAAATTGAATAAAGAGCTGCTTTATCTTTTATTGCATTTCTTAAAGATTCCAACACTGAAGCATAATCACAATTGTTATCATTAAAAATATTTTGAGCCTTCCCTAAATCAGATTCAATATCATTTTGGAATTTTGAGAAATTATCTGCTATATTATGAGCTTCTGTAATTAACTCTGCTAGTTTATCATAATCAAAGTTTTCAGCTGCATGTCTCACATACTGCTCATTCAAACCAAGTTTTTCAAGAAACATAAGGGCTGTCTCAAACTGACCGTCTATAATAAGGTGGTTTGTCATATAGCTAATCATAACATCCGAACCCATTAAGTAATCCCCATTACTCAATGAGAGCGTATGTTTATCAAACAATGTTTTAGCATTTAATGCAACACCATCCTGAATAGCATCCATTATGATATCTTGAATTTCTGCCAGTTTTGCATAATCTATAGCCCTTAATAACAATTTTTCAAATAACTCATTGAAACCGTGTAAACGACCATCTTTTGCTGTTGATAGTATAAATTGTTTAAGCAGTTCTTCCGGATCATTCATTAAATGATACTTTTTAAAGTCCTCTAACAGTTCTGCTTTAAGAATTTCTGCTGTGTCAAAGTCTTGATGAACTAATGCTTGCTCAAACTTATTCATTTTTTCAGCAACATATGATTTATGTCTAGGCTGAATAAACGCCTCTACAAACATAAGTTTATTCGCTGCAAGTTCCTTTTTATTAGCTTCAATAACCTGCAATATAACCTCTTTTGATGTTGTATTTTCAAAATCAGTTAATCTATTAATAATTGCATCAACATAAGGAACATATTCTGTCCATGGAGTGCCTTCTTCAAATTCGAGAACTGCTGATGCTGCATCAACAACATCCTTAACAGAAGGATCATTCAAATTATTAGTAACTAATTGACCAAATAAACGATTTAAATTTGCATAATTAGCTCCGGAAATAATCAAATTCTTTCTTGAAGATTTTTTCAATTTTTGCAGCAAATGAGCTATATCATAATTCTGCACTTGTTCTTTCATCGTTTTAATTGTATCAACTTTTTGTTCTAATTGATTAAATGTTGCACCAAAAGAATTCTGAATAAAATCTTCTGTCATATATTCTATTTTAGGATACGCCGGATATGCACCGTATCTCTCAAGATTCCTGCCTTTATACTTATTGAATAATTTCGGATAAGTTAACAATGATAAATCATAATTCAAATCTCTAAACATAGTACTAAATTTGTAATCTGATTTAACCCTAGGTGAACGTGCCAACTTAGTATATCTATAAAACGGTTCATATTTTTCAGATTTAACATCATCTACATAAGAATCATAATAAACAGTGTTCATGAAAGTTGTATTAATACTTTCTTCATATCTTTGAAGTTTTTTAAGCACATCATACCCTGTCATTGATTTAACGCCCATATCTTCATAAGTCGCTTTGGAAAGAATTTCGCGCTTAAATTCTTCATTAGTCATGTCCTGTATTCTTCTGTAGATAGCCGCAAATTCTTCATTATCTTCAGGGTCATAAACTCTATCAATAAATTTAATAATATGAGCAATTTTTTGATTATCAAAATCAGTTAAATCCAAATCCTGCTCATTAAAGTATAGTTTTTCAGTTAAGAATTTTCTGAAGAAATCTTCTAACTCCTGCTGTACTGCAGAATCAGATACAACTTTATTAATATCTTCCCTAATATTTTCAACAAGAAGATTTAGTGTAGTTTTTGCACTGCCGTCATAACGATCTAAATCAATGTCAAACTTTTCTCCTATAGAATCCAATTCTTCATCAGTCAGTTTTATACCGTGTTTATCTAAAATTGACTGCATTTCAAGAAATTCTTTATCGCCAAAAGTATCAGCAAGATAATCAACCACTGTCAAAGATTTTGCAAATGCATATTTAAAAGAGTTTAGCGCTCTTGTTTTCTGAGCGGCTCTGAATCTTGATAATTCTCTAACATCACGAACTCTTGCAATATCAGCTTCTAAGCCTGTAACCTGAGAATTAAGTTTAAGAGCCATTTTTTCTAAAACTACTTTTAAATAATCATCATCAGCCAGCCTATCGTATTCCTCTCTCGACTGAATACCATCACCCATAGCAGGAAATACTCGAAGTTTCAATGCTTCATAAGTAGGTTTCCAGGCTTTACCCGCTCCCTGTATATTGGCAATCATAGCTTTAAGCTCAGCTTCAGAATGAGTTTCTCCAAACTTTTTCAATTTATCAACATATCTGGTATTAGTTACAAACATTGCATCATGAATTTTATCAGAAGTAGTTTTTATTTCCTTTGATTTACCATCAAGAGTAACCGTATGATATTGAGGCATAGCAAAAGTATCTCTGTCTGTATGCTTAATACGTTTATAAATTTTACTTTCTGTTGTATCAGGTGAAGTCTTCAAAATCATATCTGAAAGAATCCTGTCTACAAAGTTACCATTTCTGTAATTATCATCTGTAATATAGCCCAGAGTACCACCGCGTCTATCGCTATAGTCAGTTCTTAATAAACCGTTTGAATCAACCCAGGTGTTTTCTTTTTCACTTGCACCCCAGCTGTTATCGTTAAATAAAACCTCTTTAACTTCTCCGTTGGCTAAAGTTACAGGAGCAATATCTGCTATATATTGAGCGTGCATGCCAGCCTTATCATGAAAAACAGAACTTGATGAAATCCCCGAATATGGAGATGTTTTGATTGTCTCAAAAGCTTCTTCAAGATTACTTGTTGCATGATGAGGTCGTCCTGTCATATATTCAAGAACTCTAAGCTCCTGCGCTGAATACAATCCGCTATGACCTTCTTGGCTAACCCAATAAGTACCGTCATTAACACCTGCAAGACGCGCAATTTCTTCAAGATACTCTTTCATGTCAGTTTGTACATATCTTAATTGTTTTTGAACAAAAGAATACATAGGGTCAATTGAGCTTTCAACCTCTTTTAATGTTGCTTTTTCACTATTTGAGAAAGTCGTAAGTGATTTATCTTTAATTTTTCCCTGTCTTGACTGGAACTCATCAGAAGAACGATGTTTCGCAATTTTATCAAGATGCTCACTTAGTTCTCTAAGTTGTTTAGCAGAAGCCATTCTATGTTCATTTTCTAATTTTTTAATAATAATATCTTTAGGATTAGCTGAAATTAAAACATCACCATTTTCATCAACAACCTGAAGAACATCAACAATCTCACTTATAAAAGCCTTTATCGCCTGAATATTTTGACCAATTTCATTTATTCTTTCAACAACAGCCTGCTCTCCGTCTTCAACGGAAATATCGTTAACCTTAATGAAGTTTAACATTAATTCCTGGCTGACTTGCTCCTGTTTAACACTTTCAACAAAACTTTGGAAAATATTATTTATGTAATCTATCTGAGAAACATTACCGTATTTATCAAACAATTGAGAATATACTTTTTCATCACCTGCAAGAAGTTTTTGTCTATCGGACTCCAATGCACGAAGTACATTTTTAGGCGACTTCTTCACACCCAATTTGTCTGCAAAAGGTTTTAATATTTCAGTATGTCCTTCTTTAATCGCATTTTGTGCATTTTCTATATATACAATAAGCGCATCTTTACGACTGCCCATTGTTAACGCGCCATAAATAGAATCAAGCACTGTTGTCATATGATAATCAACAATCTCTTTTAATTCTTTAAGTGCATCAAGTAACTCTTCCTTAGTACCATCTGTATTATCAAACACAGGCTCTTCAAGCTGATCTACAATCAATATTGAATGAGGAGAATTTGTTTCAAGTTTTTCAATCAAAGTATCAATTGTATTAAGTAACAAAGTTTCCTTATTCGGAATTCCTTCGCTTTGCATTACGTTTTCTAAAACTTTTCTATCATCAAGCCCTGTTATAACCTGATATCTGAAAGCAGCCGCAATATCAAAAAGCCGGTCAGCTTTCTTTATCATTGAAGGTTTTGATGCCTTTGCAACCAAAGAATGATAATTATCAACCATAAACAGCAGCATATCGGTTACTTCATCAGAAACAGACTGTCCCCCGCTTCTTTCCATAATTAAAGATGCTATTTTATTTCTTTTTACAATATCTTCTTCATTAGGAATATAAGAAAATCTGTCACCCTCTTTTATTTTAGACGAGTACGGTTTTTCAAGATTTACTATTTCCGAATACAGAGAAGAAATTTCTTTAGAAGAAAGATTTGGTACGGCCAATGCTAATTCACTTTTTATTGCCTCACTCATATCCGCAGCCGCATGAAGGTTTTGATAAGTATTTTGTCTCAAGTTTGTATTTTCAATATCACGTTTTATTTTATCAGCTTTATAATCTTCAATTACACTTTTTGCTTTGATTAAAGATTGGTAATACTTCTGTGCAGCACTTAAGTCCGGATCATCAAAATTTGCAATAAAGAAAGAATCTGTTTTCGCACCAAAATTTTCACTGTCAAAAGGATTATACACATTATAAGAAATATTACTTGAACCTGACATGCCGGCAACCTGCATCCAGTGCATAGTTGAAGCATCAATAATTCTGTAACCTTTAGCTAAAGCTGCATCAAAATCAACAGGAACTTTATGAACATTTATTTTTTTGCCTGAACCCAAACAGTTTCTGTCATAAACGCTAATTGAATCAGAAGAATCCAACTCGGATATAATAGAATCAACATAATTAGGTTTATCTTCATAAACAAGTTTCTTTCTTACGATAGAAATAGCAGCACACATACCGTGTTGTTTTTGGTTTACAGCTTTAATATTAGGAATTTCATTTCCTGGTGTATTAATCGCCATATCATTAACCATTTCTGCAAGCGCAATCGATTTTTTGCCTTTTAATTGATGATTTATTTCATACTTATCACTCATGAAATAATTTAGTCTCTCCAAAACATATTTTTTGTGCTCAAGGCTGGTTTCAGACGACACAATAAAATAGTCAAGATTTCTAACAAAATTCTTTGTTGCACCTAGGGTTTCATTGTTGATTTGTTCCAAATCAACAACTGCTAGCAGTTGTTCTCGAAGTGTTAAAATTTCTTGTTCTTCTACTCCCAGCGGCAAAGGTTTTTGTAACTCGTTAAGTTTCTCTGCAAAAGCACTGTTTGCAAGAGGTGTTATTGCAATTGCAGAAGCTGCTGCAGCAAGGAGTTTAGATTTCCAATCATTTTTCGGAGCATCTTGAAGAGTTATTGAAGTAGAATATCTGCTTCTTGCAGCTGTATCAAGCAAGAATTGAATATTCTTTTCTCCGGAAACTTTTCCAAGGCTCTCTATCGCTGTCGAAATATATCTCTGATTAGGTTCTGTCAAAGAATACGGATTATTTTGTACTAACTGTTTAACAGTATTTTTATCTAATCTCTTACCCTCAAAATTTCTTGTATCTGCTGATTGGATGCTATTTATTTTCATTTAATACCCCTTAATTATCATGATAGTCTTGTAGTATATCAAAACTTATAAAAAAATCTTTTGCGCAAATATTAAGAAATTGTTACATAAAAGGCAATTTTTCAATTAAAAAATACTTTATATAAATAAGGTTAGA
>CAMTNN010000055.1 GCA_947073895.1 uncultured cyanobacterium | reverse complement strand
CAAAATCAGCCTCGCTATCAACCTTTTTGATTGCTTGCTGAATTTCTTCTCTTGTAGGTAAAAAAGCAGCCTCAAGTCTTTTCTTTTGAGCAGGAGATTTAAATTTCTTAGCTGCTTCGTTAACCATTTCTTCAGTAACTTCGCCGTTAAGACGGAATGAATCTTTGATAATATTATTTACGTCTGCTCTAATTCCTTCAGAAGCGTTATGTCCCATATTTTCGGTTAATGTTTCTAAGATTCTGTTTAATTCTTCTTTTGGAAGTTCTTGACCTTTATAGTCGGTAAGAATTTTTGCAACCTTGTTGCTTAAGTCATTGTCTGCAATTTCTGAAACTTGAAGAGTCATTCCTTTTGTTTTTTCTAGTGTTTCGGAAATAAGTTTGTTGTATTTGTTATTTCTTGCTTTTTCAAGCTGTGGAGAGATAACATAATTTTCTAAACCATAGCAGCCTAAAGCAGTGATTACAGGTGTTGCAAAACCTGCTGTCAGCATCCATAATGTATTGCTTTGAGTTGCGTTTTTACGGGTTTGTTCTTTTATGATTTCGTGTCTGTTTTTAATATCACGAGGAATTCCCATTTTATCGCCGATTTCATCAAGAGTTTCGCCTTTAGCGTCTCCCCTGTATAAATCCATAGGACGATAATTGCTATCCTGGTTTACTGATTTTTTACGGCCCTGATCATCAATGTACCATTTGCCGATATCATATCCGTGAGCAATTCTTGCAGGAGCGTTGATTGCTACTTTAGGATAAACATTCATTGCAGTTAAGAATGCTCCCAAACCAACATATTCCATAATTCTTGCTTTTGGATTTGTTGTTTTTGAAGCTAAGTATGTTGCAATTCCAACACCGCCTAATTGAAGCCCTACGTCGTTAAGTCTTCCCAATTGGTGGTCGTTTGCAGTACCTTTAATCCCGTTTCTAAGTGATTTCATATCATACGCAATATCTTTAACAAAATAAACCGGCGCAGAAATAACGTTGTCATGAATAAGATGACCTTTGCCCGGAAGCGGTTTTACCAAGCCTGTTGTATCAACAGCACCTTCTGCTTCGAGGTAATGTTTGTGTTCATTTGATTTAGTGTTGATGTTAAATTGTACAGGTCTTATTTCCATAACTAAATCACCGTACTTTCTTTTGTCTTGTCTATTGTATTCTTGTTTTTACTTTGAGCCATGTTTTTAGCTCTAATAATTGTATTTGCAGTTAATAATGTTGTTAAAGCTGCTGCAAAACCAACAAAAGCTTTTCCTGAATGTCTCATAAAACCTTTGTCAGCAGGATTCCCGTTCCATAAAGATTTGCAAGAACGTCCAAGTGATTTAACAAATGTTTTTGAAACATCCATTGTATTTTCGCCAAAGGTCTTAAGCTTACCTTTTACTTTGGAAGCAAATTTTTCATCTGTTTTTACAGCATAATGTTTTCTGTTAGAGATTGAGTCGAAGAAATCTATCCAGCTGTCCTGCATTGCCAATGCTACACCAACACCTGCCCAACTGAATGATGCAAGGCTTTTAGCAGTGTTTGATGTTGCAATAATGTTTTGAATTATAGGCGATGTTTCTGAAACAGAATCGTTTAAGTTTTCTCCAAGCCCTAATTTTTTTGCCACAGTATCAAAATATGCTCTGTCTAATAAATCTTTTCTATAAAACTCTTTGCTGTCAAATATTTTACGTTGTTGATATTGAGGTTCAATAGTAGCTGCGTCTCCGGCTTCTTTTGGAAGCGGATAAACTTTGTTTTGATAAGGCATTTCGGTATCTACGCCGGTTGCCATTTTAATAGGTTTTGTTACAAGATTCTTTGATAAATTCTTTAAAACACCATATAAAACTACACCCAGAGCCATTTTCTTTCCAAATTTGGAAGCTGCCTTTTGAGAATTTGCATCAAGGTGTTTGTTTACACAGTTAAATACGAACATAAACATTGCACTGCCGGCAAGGTAAGGTACAATGCCCATTGTTAAAAATTCATAAAAATCAGAGTTAATATCCCCTTTTAACCCTTTTACAGGATAATCAATAAAAGCACTGGAAGTCTTTTGAAATCCTTGCTTAAGACGAGTTTTTGCTGTATTAGGCAAAATACGAGTTTCTTCCTTAGCCTTTTTCTTTTTTTCAGGCTTTGATTGAAAACTTGTACTTTCTTGTGCCAAATTTACTGCTTTTATCATACGAACCCCTACCCGGTAACCTTATATATAAAAAGTCTTTAGAAAAACTTTTTTTGCTAAATTTCGAGCATGCAATTTACATTTATTTACAATTCCGAAACATCAGCCAATGTTTAAGTTTATTCCCTAAAAAGAATACTCCACACATCTATAATATTATCATAAACCAACTTATTTTGCATGCTTTTTTCTTGTTAATTAGCTTAATATTTCTTTACATAAAGTCAATTTTTTAAAGTATAAATACTTTATATATCTATAAAGGGAAAAACGAGGATTTTTATGGGATTCGGTATTTCAGCAGGAAACAATTTTATTAATTGGCAGCAACCACAAAATTTTGGACTTGGCTGGAATAACAATGCTAATATGAATCTTTTTGGGTTTGATAATAATTTTGGCTGGGGAAATTCTACAGGTAGTGTTTCCACAACTTCTTCTTCTTCTTCTTCTTCTATACATGAAACTGCTGATGAATACGAAGCAAGAATCAAAAGAGAGCTTGCACAAAAAAATGCTCAAATACAAGAAATATTTTCTCAAAAACAAGAAGCTCAAAAAGCGTTAACAGAAATAGAAAAACAAAAAACAGCATTAAACGGAACAGTAAAAAAAGATGGTTCTGTAGAAATAAAGGGTTCTATTCAAGCTGATGGTACTATTAAAGAAGAAAAGCTTGAAAACATATCAACAGGCTCTAAGATAATGCGCGGAGTGGGGAATTTCTTTAGTGGTATAGGTAATGTATGCAAGTCTTTTGTTGGTATTGATCCTAAAACCGGAAAATGGGATCCGCTAAAATGCCTTAGAAACGTAGGTGTTGCAGTTGCGGTAGGGACATTATGTGTCTTTGCAGCTCCATTGGGTGCAGCAGCTGCTGCGGCACTAGGAGGTGGAGCAATTGCTGCCGGAGTTGGTACTGCAGTAGCAGCAGCTCCTACAGCACTAGCTTACTTAGGTCTTGGAACTGGCGCATACCTTGCAGGTAAAGGGGTTTATAATACTGCAAAAGCTGATACATTGGAAGAATTTGACAATGCTACTCAAGATATAGGAGCAGGTGTATTTATCGGCGCTTCTTCTGCAATGGGCTTGAGAGGGATAAGTAAGACTGCAGGTGTTGCTTCTGCATCAGAAGGAACAATTGGCAGTTCTATTTCAGCAGGAACTAAGAATATACTTGTAAATCCTTGGAAAGCATCTGCTCAAAACTTCCAGGTCGCAAATGCGAGATTCTCTACTGCAAGAACATTTGGAGCTTCTTTTAAAGAAAGTTTCAGTTTAGCAAATCAAGGCGTTAAAGAAGCACATGCAAATGTTGCCAGAGACGCGTTCTTATCTCAAAAACAAAAATTAACAACTCAATTGGAACAACAAATTGCTGATGTGGAAGCTCGATATAGCGCAGCTACATCTGCTAAAGATAAAGCTTTGTTAGAATTAGAATATGATGGATTAGTAAATCAATACAGCCAATTAGAATCTCTTCCTTCTACAAAAGTTCAATGGAAATCATTCGGGAAGGCCAATAAAGAATATAACGCTCAATTAAAAGAATATAAAAAAGCAATGCGTCCTTGGGGCAAAGGTGAAGTCGAAATTGGCGGACAAAAGTTTACTACTGCTGATAAGAGTGCATTGTCTTCTACAATTAAATCTATAAGAAAAACTCAAAAGGGTATTGATTCACAGATGAGTTCTCTTAAAAAAGCAAGATTTGATTCAATGAAAAGCATGGCTAAAAGTTCAGATTCAGCTCATCAAACAGAAGTGCAGGAGTTTGGCTTTTCTAATAAATGGTACAGTACTCCATATAACTGGGTTCAATCTAAATATTATGGATTTACAATGAGAAAAGGTATATTTGGTAAAGGAATGATGCTGGCGAACGGTGCATTTTATGCAGTAGAACCGGTATGGGCTCTTCAAGGAACTGCTAAAACCTCAGCTGCAATGCCTTTAAATGGTATGTATGCTTTTAATCCAACAAGAGAAAGTTCTAAAGATTTGACAACAGTGCTTCCTGCTGAACAGATTGCTCAAGCTAAGAGCGGACTTGATACACAAGCTCAACAACTCAAAGATGCAATAGCACAGTATGATGCAAAATTAAGCAATCTTGCTTAGTTAGTTAAAACACTCATTTCACAGTTTTTGCAGTCAAACTTAAGCGGGTAAATGTTGTTGTGAGAGTCGCGTAAAACTAATTTTTCAGGTGATTTACACATGCCTAAAGCGTATTTGATACAATGCTTGCAGCGCATTAATGCAACTTGTTTCTGAGGCCGTTTTGATTCAAAAGATTGTTCAACAACTTTAACTCCGCATTTTTCATAGAATTCTTTTGCGGATTTGTTGTGAATATTAGCTCTGTAGTCAACTTCTTTTAAGAAATATTCTGTGTATTTTAAAGGTTTTTGTATCTCTTTAATATTAGAATTATAAATCTTAAGACGTTTTGTCATCAAATCTTTAAACAATTCACGTCGGAGTTGATTAATTGCGCTAACCGGCATGAAAGGTAGTTCAGCTGCGATTTTTATATCGGAGATATAAAAATCGCCTTCTCCTGTCTTGTTAAACTGTTTAACAAAGTTTTCTTCCATTTTTTCAGGATTGTTTGCTTTTTCTCCTTGCGGAAGCGGTTTTGTTAAAGTTACTCCATCTTCGTCTATAAGCGTAATCAAATTATTCTCTATATTTACGTCTATTTTAATTTGGCGCTTAACAGGCTTTGAGACCTCTTTGTCAAACTCAGAATCAAAATTTCTATATAACTCACACCCTATTTTTAAATTGACAGTTTTGTTAGGATAGATTTTATCGTTTTCGACTTTGTTTACTAAAAAACCTTCTCCCTCAAAATATATTCCATCCTGAGGATGAAGACTTTTATTGGTTTTTACTTTTATCCAATTCTTGCCTATTTCAACTACTTTACCTAAATATTCACCTTTTGATTTAGGTGATTCAAAGTTGAAACAATCGCACCTTCCGTTTAGGAAATACTCTGTAAATCCGCGGTTAAAACTTTTTTCTGGATTAGGTATAAAGGGGTAAATACTTCTACCTGATGAAGCTCCTTTGCCTAGTTTTTGGCGATAGTAGGCCGTAATATTTTTAACATAATTAGTATCTTTTAATCGTCCTTCAATCTTGAATGAATAAACCCCCGCTTCTGCCATTTCATTAACCAGATTAGAAGCGTTAAAATCCTTAAGACAGAGAGCATGAATATCTTTTTTCAGAACTTTACCATCAGCGGTTTCAACTGAATATTTCTTTCTGCAAGGCTGTGCGCATTCACCTCTGTTTGCGGAACGCCCTCCAATGAATTGACTTAAATAACATTGTCCGCTCATAGACACACATAATGCACCGTGTACAAATGCTTCTAACTCTAAATCAGGGTTTTCTGAATGAATTTGACGAATTTGTTCCATTGATAATTCTCTTGCTAGCACTACTCTTGAAACTCCCATTTCGTTAAAGAACTTTACTTTTTGAGGTAAATAATTGTCGCATTGTGTGCTTATGTGGATGGGTAAATTAGTTTTAGTTTGAATAAGCTTATCTAATAATCCCATATCTTGAATAATTAAAGCATCTATTCCTATTGGCTCGAGTTTTTTAACTAAATCTAAAGCTTCTTCAAGCTCGCCGTCTGTTAAAATTGTATTCATTGTAACAAAGACTTTTGTCCAGAATTTATGGGCATATTCAACAATTTCTTTTATATCATCTAATGAGTTTGCAGCATTTTTTCTTGCGCCAAACGCCGGTGCGCCGATATAAACAGCATCAGCTCCGCAATCAATTGCAGCTAGTGCAGTAATCTTGTCTTTTGCAGGTGATAGAAGTTCTGTTTTCATATCCAAATTATATCACAAACTAAAGAGCCCCTCTTCGGGGCTCTCGAGTTTGTCATTCGACTATGTGTATCCCTTAACAGGGTTTTATAACAAGGGGTGGCGGCCATTTTGTATTCCTACCGGTTTGTTTAAGAACTCGTCCGTCCGCCGTTTGAACAGACTAATGGTGGGTTCAAGCGGGTTGGTAAGATTCGTCGTAGTGACGAATTTTTGTTTATTAGCCTGAGAATGTGCTGAATGTTTTGTCGATGTTGTCACTGATAACTTTGTCAACAGCTTCGATTTCTTTTTGAATAGCAGCTCTTTCGTTATCAAGTCTTTGAAGTTTCAATTCTAAGTTTCTATCTTCTTGTTGAATGATTTCAGTCTTAGCGTTGATTTCTTGTTGAGCTTTGTCATATTCATACATTGAGTATTCATATTTAGCATAAGCGTCTTGGTAAGCTGCTTCGTCAGTTACTTTAGTTGCTTCAAGAGGAATTGTCTTGTAGCTTTTTGGTGTGCCGTCTGTGTTGTATCCTGTAGGAACTTTAACTTCAGTGATTCTACCAGAAGCATCAAATGTTAGTAAACATTTGTCTTTTTGTTCGCTTGATGTAAATGTTCCGTTTGCTGCGTAGTTATAGTGTTCAACATAGCTGTGTCCATTTACGTTTTTTGTATTAGATGTTAAATCGGTTGTTAATACAAAGTTTGGAACTTGAGTTGTAGAACCTTCAGCCTTTGTGAAGTATACGCTGAACAATTCTGCTATTTCATCATCAGATTTATCTGCCATTTCAGGGAATGCATCTCTGATACCTTCAATGTATGATGAGTATGATGAGCCTAATGCACCTTTAGCAGAAGCTACAGACATACAAGCATTGCCTTCAACATAGTGTGTTACATCTGGATTAGTGCTATCAGGGTTTTTAACAGCAGTGCCTTCACTTTTTGTTGTCTTTTCGACAAGAGTATAACCGCTATTAGCTTTTAGCTTATATGTGCCATCTGACAATTGGTTAAAATGTTTAACATCAGCTTGAATTAGATTTCCATTTGTATCTTGTAATAAATAATTGTTTATTTGTGATTCGTATAAACCGCCATAAGAAAAATTAGTAGTACTTCCAATTGCATAAGAAGAGTTCGCATCGTAGTTCTTACGAGTGGTAATTTCTCCGGTTTCAGGATTCTTAACTTCGTTTTGTGCTGTTTTCTTTACATATAATTTAGAATCTTCTACTTTGCCAGCTTTTACGTCACTTTCATCAACTGGAACAAAGTATGATGATTTACCGTCTGCACTTTGTTTTAATTCATAGAATTGTTCACCGTTTTGAAGTGCATAACTTTTATTTTCTTTAGCCATAATGTTTGTGCCATTTGCAACTTCTCCCGCAGGTTCTGTTGGTTTTTGGTAGGCACTTGTAGTTGACACAGAAGAATCGTCTACTGGTTTAATATAAATGTAAGGAGGTACTTCTTCTACAAGAGCAGTACCTGCACTGTTCATGTAGTGACCTGTTTTCTTGTACTGTAAATCAATATTATATGTATTATCACCGTTAGGGATAATTGTACCTAAGTTAAAGTTTGAAGCTCCATCAACACCTGAGTATTTAACAACTGTATAATCTTGTGTTGAAGGTGGTGTAGGTACAGTCATTGCCAACAAGCTGTTGTACAAGTCTGTACATTGTTGTGATAATATAGTTCTTTCCTGGTTAATCTGTTGACCTTGATATTCAAGGTTGCTTTGTCTAGCTTCTAATTGTATTAACCTTGCTTGTGATGCTGACATACCCATAATTGAGTTCTCCTTTTTCCTTTTTGTATTCTATACTAGGTATTACGGCATTTTTTTTGAAAACTTTAATTATTTGAACAAAATTGTTACATTTGTTTACAAACTTCTTTTTTTTAAACGGCTGAACTCATTTATTAATAATTGTTTTGGGGGGTAATTCTCTATAAAATCCCATGGTAAATTTTCTTCAATTTCATAGCCTTCAATTGTTTTTGTAATATCAATTTTCTTAGAAGCTGACTTATAAGCACCCAGTTTCCCTCCCTGTTTATAAACCTCAATTAACATAGATGTTAAATTTTCATCTCCGCGTGAAATAACAGCTTGCCAGTAATCCCATTTCGCACTGGAAAACTTTGAGCCAATTCCGATTTTAGCGAATTCTTTTTCTAAATACTTTTGTTTCTTTTCCAAACTCTTTGTGTCTTCTCTTTTTGCCCACTGTAA